>JAZRTH010000390.1:0-3001 GCA_045651945.1 Thermoguttaceae bacterium | reverse complement strand
AGGTTGCGTAAGCGCCCGGAAAAATCTCACGCGGAGATGCGGAGCCGCGGAGGATGTTCGCGTAGCGAACGTAATTACGCATTCGCCGTTAGGCGAACAAAACCGGGGGCTTACGCACCCCGGCTCGCCGATCCCTACTCTATAACGCCGTCTTGCGAAAAAATATTTTTCAGTTCGTCGTCGTTATTGGCTCTTAAAACTCTTTCGCGAATCGTGGGATCGGTCAATTCCAGACGTTTAAACTGACTCTGCCCCATAGCGTTAGCGCTTTTACGAATTAACTGAATTCTGCTGATACGGGATTCTTTTATTGCGTATTTAGCGAGGGCTTTTGCTTTGGCGAGGTTGTCGGCATACTGATCGCCATGGGGTTCAAGTATGTCAAGGACGTAGCCGATGTCTGGAACATTGCGAACAATAATAAAATCTGGATAGAATTTTTTTTGCTCTCCGCCCATTTCGTACGGAAGGCACAGCGCCCACGAGGCGCGGGGAGGGTTGCGAAGCCAGCAGACAAAATCGGGACGCTGAGATTCCGTTTTAATCAGTTCTGATTCCCACCCGTTGAGTTTGATTATGGCAATGCCGTTTTCTTCTCTGGCGAACAAATGATTATCGTATTTAGCGCCGTCAGAGTCTTCACGAACTACGATATCCTCAGGAATTGTGAATATTTGTTCGCTGACATCGCAGCTGTCCGCGAGGATGTCGTGATATTTCTTTTTGCAGTTTTCTGAACGGTTGACCATATACAGACGATATTTGGTTGCCAGTTCATGGAATTTTTCTTTTGCATAAACGCTCAATTTTTCCATGCAGTCGTCGTCTGCAGCAAATAAGACGCAGTCGATTTTGTAATCGTTCGGGTTGTCTTCGTCATAATAACGTTGAGCGTAGGCGTTTGGAAATCCGTAGGCGCCCATCTTTGCGTTGGCGTTTCTCAGTTGCCTGTCCAAGTCCGTTTCGGACAACAACAGAATTTCGTCGTCATCGGTTTTTTTGAGCGATTTGCCAAAGACGTCAAAAATCTGAACCGACAGCTTGAACTGTAAAACGTTCCTTGCAAACTGATTGTACAGTCCATCGGCGCGGAGTTTGTCAACGTACGCTCTTATCATGTTTACGACGTCGTTTTTTATATCGCTTGGTCCGGTAATATAAATTTCTTCAAACGACAGCAGCGTTACAAGGTCGAGCAGAGATTTCAGATAATCGTTAATTCTTTCCTGACGAACAAAGTAAGTCAGAAAACCTTGTTCGTTAATAAACTTGATAATGCCTGGACGGTCGATTCCCGAAATTAGGGGCGGTTGTTTTTCAGTTGGTTTTTGAACGGAATGGGCGTACCCGGGAACGGGCGCTGATTCCTGGACAGGGCTGTTCTCATCGTGTACGGCGGGAACGACCATTGTAATCGGAATATTGTTTGTCGGCGCAGAAACATTAATCGAAGCTTCCTCCGGATTTTCCTGACTGACTTTGAGAAATTCCTCCATCGTCAATTGATCCGGATGGGGCTGTTGTCTTGTCAGTCTGTTGGTGTGAACTGTCCAGATTGTACTATAGGGTTCCGCCAGAGACTCGCCATTGATTTGAGTGGGAATTTCTCCGCCTTCCGCGTTTTGAAGTTCGTTCACAACTTCTGTAACAGTGTCTTTGTCGAAATAGGGAAGATACAGTTTAACGTCGTTGAGGTAATCGTCGCGTAAAATATGAGACTGCAAAGGCGTGCGAATCATCCTTCCCAACAGTTGGGCGATATACGTTGAGTCCACGGCGCGCCGGAAAGACATCATCGTTTCCGCGCGCGGACAGTCCCAGCCGGTTGACAGCGCTTCTTTAAATAGAACCACCTTGATTTTATGATTGTTCACAATGTCGGAAGCGTTTTCATGCGGAATATTCAGACCGTTAATCGTCAGCGCGGCAGCGTCCCCAAAACAGTGAACGACTTCGCCATGAGTAAATTTTTTGCCCAGCTTTTCTTCAATTTTGGCGATTACGTCTTCCAGATTTGTATCAGAAATTTTGCTGCCGGAACCGGGGCTGACCTGAATGACAAATATCGGGTCAACCCGGGCGGACTTCTGTTCGGCGTTATACTGATTCCAATGACGGCGCTTTTTATCCCATTCTTCTGTTGCCGCTTCCAGCAAGACCATTTCGTTGTTTCGGGTCGGGTCGTCAGGATACGTAATCACGATTCGATCTTTCAGCAGACCGGAAGAACGAACCTCATCCGCGGTCGTTATACATTTATAAAGAGTGGACGTCGTGTCGCCGATAAGTTCGTTAAATCTTGCCGCGGTTGCGCTCATTCCAATAACGATCGGCATGGGCGGCATACGGCGCGCTATTCCATCGTAGGTATAATCATATCCTTTAATAAAGCGCTGCATAATGGTCGTGTCAGTTCCCGCCTCGCGTTTGGATTTTGCCCCGCGGTGGGCTTCGTCGATGATAAAATACAAATGGTCAGATTTTTCTCGAATCGTGTTTTCCAGCGTTTCCCAGATTGTATACTGGCGCCTGTCGGAATGTCTTGTCAGGTTCCCGTTTCGGCTGATTTTTTGAGTGTTCAAAAAGTAAATGCGCCCGTCCTCCAGCTTTTCTTTGTCAAAGGATTCTTCTGTTATGGTTTCGCACTGACCGAGAACCAGCTTTGTCGTTTTAAACTCGATTTTATCTTTGGACTGCTCGTTGAGTTCGGGAGAATCGGAAAGCCAAACGAAAATCGAATTGGGTTTCTCTTCGAAATAAAAGCCGTAGTTATCGCTGTAGCCCGTAAAAATGCTTTCGATAAACGCCGCCATTATGATAGTTTTGCCCGCTCCGGTTGGCGCCTGCATGGATACAACCTGCGGAACTTTAGTTCGTTGATAACCGCCCTGCGCTTCTGTTACTTTGCCAAGAAGATTTCGGAGCGCTTTAATCTGAAAAGATAAAAGATCGACGTTCATCGGCTTTCCTCTGCTGTATTAATTTTGAAATTATCCAAATA
>JAZRTH010000389.1:0-4652 GCA_045651945.1 Thermoguttaceae bacterium | reverse complement strand
TCATTCATTTTACCCAGCGGGATCAGCTGAGCTTGTCGTACGTTATGTGGAAACATCAACGCAAAATCGCAGACCATTCCCTTCCCAACGCTCGCGTTGACGAAAAGAATTTCTGCGTCTTTGAACATGTTCACTATTGATTTATGACCTTTTTGAATCACATTCATACTGCCGCAATGCAGACAAGTCAATTTACCTTATAAAGGCAGAAATAGTAAAATTTCTATCATTTTTTACTTGTTTTTCCAAAATGAAGTTGCAAAAACCTTGAGTTAAGTATATAATGCTAACAGTCATGGGAATCCTCCTTTTTAATAAAGCCTCATGCGATGTTAGTCAATTTCATAAAATCCACGCTGAATTGCATTGGTTTGAAGCCCGAAAGCCGTCTTCGCAGATGGCTTAGCTTTATTTACTGGAAAATAATATTCAAAGCCCAGCAATTGAGGTTCATCCAGAAAATCAACTGCCGAGGGCTTAAATCCCATTATGCCTCCGTAATAAAACGTCTTCAAGAAAGAGTTGCCAGGCATGAACCAATCCGAGCAGGTTTTTTCGTGACGATTGATTCCATCTTCCCTTTCCAGCCTCTTTTTGAGCGGATGCTCGACGACCCGTTATTCGAACCGTACATCATTGTTTCTCCACCGTGCACCTACGGCAAAGAATTTGAAACTGAAAATGGACTCAAAACGTGGAATGCGCTCGTCAAAATTTACGGCGAGGAACGAGTCTGGCGCGGGTTTGACTGGGAAACGAACGCCTATCACGACTACTCCGCCCAGCTTGACATAGTGGGATTTAATTATCCGTACAGTGTCGTTCACCACTACTTTCATGCGTCCTATTTGTACCGCAAACCCGTTTTGATGATATCTACCGATTACGGTTTTTTCCTGTCCAAGGGACAATGTCAAAAGAATGTGATGAAAAAATTTTTCATACACTCCCTCTGGAGATACTACGCTTCGACGCCGTGGTTCGTCGAGACAGCCCAAAAAGTGATGTTCAACAAAGCCGAGAACGTCGAGCTGACGGGTTTTGTGCGTATGGACGCTTATAAATCTGCGCCTCCCAAGAAGGAAGGAGAGAAGAAAGTCGTCATCATCGCCCCGCACCATTCAATCTCGGATAAGATTTCCTTTCAGGTTTCCAATTTCCTGGAATATGCCGAACTGTTTCAGCGTCTGCCGGAGATGTACCCGCAGATTCATTTCATCTTCCGCCCGCACCCGTACCTGCTGAAACATTTGATGAAATTAGGGTCTTGGACTCAAGAACAAACCGACGATTATATGGCTCGGCTGGCGGCGCATCCGAACATGGAGATCTCGCTCGGCGGAAATCATCTGCCCCTTTTCGCCCGCTCCGACGGAATGATCCAGGACAGCGTATCGTTCCTCGCTGAGTACTACTACACAGGCAAACCGCAGTGCTATATGCTTCGCGACAAGGGAAAGACGGAGAAGCAGCTCAATGAATTTGGAATTGAATGTCTCAGTCATACCTATCATGCTTTTCGGGAACAGGACATTCTGGACTTCCTCGATCGCGTGATCCTGGAAGGCAACGACCCGATGAAAGCCGAACGGGACGCGTTCGCGAAAGAGAACGTCTCGCTGAATTGGCCGCGCGTGACCGAGAAAATCATCGCTTCTATCAAATCCGAACTTGGAGTTACGTCATGCGGATAGAAAAAAAAGATTGTTAATTGATAATTAGCCCAGCGTTTGGTTTATAGGATATAATTAACGAATAATAAAGTAATTTTAATTAATTCAACTCTATGCTTGGAATAATTGGTGGAAATGGCGTTGCAGCAACCAACAAGCTCAACTGTTTAATCGAGATGTACTTCACGCAGTCGGGCTTCATTCGAGATTGTCAGCATCCTGAAATTGTAACATGGCAGGCAACTCGCGTTCCTTCCAGAAGCATGTATCTGGAAGGGCGCGGAGAGAGCTTTATTCCCGGATACGTTGAAATAGGTCGTCAGCTCAAGGCTCTGGGTTGTCAAAAGTTGTGCATGTGCTGCAATACCGCCCATTACGCGATAGATCAACTTGAAGAAGAAATTGGGTTGCCCTTTATCAATTTGATTAAAGAGGTTGTCAAAACAGCTTTAAATAATTCCGTTCAAAAAGTTGGTCTAATTGCCTCTGACGGTTGTCTGATGGGTAAAGTTTACGAAAGATACTTTCCCGACAATGGAGAAAATACAATTATATATCCAGAACCAGATTTTCAAAAGATGGTTACCAGAGGCATTTGCGGAGTCAAAAATACGAATCGATTTTTAAAACCGGAAGCTCCTGACAGACCTAAGCGCCTTTTTTCACAAGTTTGCAATCACCTTGTTGATAAAGGAGCGGATATTATTATTCTGGGGTGTACAGATATCAGCGTCGATTTTACGTCGGAAGATTTTAATCGCTGTTTGTGCCTGGATTCCTTACAAATTCTTGCT
Source organism: Thermoguttaceae bacterium (assembly GCA_045651945.1). Lineage (GTDB taxonomy): Bacteria > Planctomycetota > Planctomycetia > Pirellulales > Thermoguttaceae > RUG11551. The sequence goes on along the minus strand of JAZRTH010000389.1, from coordinate 2,185 downwards.
CAAGCAATTTGCCAAAACTTTGAAAGAGGAGAAATATGAATATTTCAGCCCCCGTTATTTCTCACGTTGTTGTCAGCATGGCTGGAATGGGTACGCGCCTTGGGAAAAACTGCCCGAAAGGTCTGGTCGACATTCGAGAGCATAAACTCGTATATTATTTGCTGCAATGCGTCGAGAACATTCCAGACGTTCGCATCGTTGTTGGCTATCACGCTCAGGACGTTATCGACTACGTTAAATCCGTTAGGTCAGACGTGAATTTTGTGTTAAACAGCGATTATGAAACAACGACCTGCGCTTATAGCATCAATCTGGGCTGCTGCGATTTGTCTGATCCCTATTTGATTGTTGACGGCGATTTGCTGCTCAATCGACATTCTTTTAATCAATTTATCGAGGCGTGTAAGTCTGGAAACACTCTGGTTGGAATTACGCCAGCCAAAACAGAGCAGTCCGTCTTTGTAGATATTGACGAATCCATGAAGATGATTAAAGGCTTTACGCGCCAACCTGTTTCCAAATGGGAATGGAGTGGCGTTGCTTTTGTCAACGGTTTTCATATTGAACAAAGCGAACGCTTTATTTGCGACACGCTGGAAAAGAAACTGCCGCTGCGTTATCAACCGATCGAGTGCTTTGAGATTGACACGCCTGCTGATTACCAATTGGCGCTGAATAATTTTGACAGTCTGGGGTACTAACCGTTTAGTCGGGCGTTTCTTTTGGTTTAATCGCGGCGCTGTCAAATGAGAGGTTGACAGAAGAAAAATTTCTCTTATAATTATTCAAAGAAGGTTTTCTCATATTTCTTGATAGAAACATGAGAAAACCTTCAGGGAATTGCCAGTTTATTCGATTCCCAACGTCCGCGTTGACGAAAAGAATTTCTGAGTATTTGAGCATGTTCATTACTAATTAATATATGAATTCAATATGAAACAATCAATCGTTAACTGGATAGCCGATGAGAATAACAGAATATATTTATTCCTCATGGGCTTTTCTATAACATTGACGCTCTTTTGGTTTATAATAATAAAAAGCTTTGTTCCTCCTCTGCCAATCTATGACGAATGGAAGACTCTTCAACCATATTCTGGCGGAAGCGTTTTGACATGGATATATGAATCACAACACGAACAAATCAGCGTTATAGAGAAGTTATGCTTGCTATTTGCTTATTCAACCGGATTTGGCTACTGGCGATTGCCTTATTTGGGAGTTCTGTTTAACGGCTTTGTTTCAGTATTTATTGTTAGTTTTATTCGTAAGATTCGTGGTTCATCGCGTTTTACCGATGTTATAATCCCATTGGTTCTTTTCCATACGTCGCTTGTATTTGGCTATTTTCGTCCAGATATGACTTGTTTTGCTTTTTTGACCGGAACAGCGTCAATCGCGATGACAATGCTTGCTGTACCAGCAGAAAAATCGGCGCCTTGGCATCAATATGTTATTGGATTGTGTTTAATATTATTAAGCGTGAATACGTCAACGGGCGTTGTCTACGCAGCATGTCTTGGGGGAATATACTTTTTCAAGAATCTTCTGTTCTTGCGAAAAGGAAACCGGAATACGATTATTGCTGTTATTCTTTTTACGGTCATTGCTGCGGCGCTGTCATTGGAATACGTTTTATCGATTCGCTGCGCTTCATTTACCGTTTCTGGCATAAGTCATTCAACGTTTGCAGATAAATTTGAGTGCTCGATAACTGGCATTGGCGCAGCGTTGGGAGAATTGGGGTTGTTTCTGCGTTGGAAGGCAGGCGTATTGATTCTGTTGTTTGTTTGCTTTTCTCTGGCAGCTCTCTTTATCCAGTACCGAAGATCCGCCGTTAGCTTAAGTACGCTTCTGACTTCGGCGGGGTTGCTGTTAACCTGTTGCGTTAGCCCTGTTATTATTGGGATAGCGCGCGGAGGATGGAGCGACGTAGCGCTGCGTCACATGTTCATTTTGATGCAGTTTCCAGTAGCGTTGAGCCTGTGCTGGATAACGTTGGAATCCGTTTCAAAATGGTCAGCGCTTTTCCGAAATTCGTTCTTTGCCCTGTTTATTGTTTCGTTTATTTATTCCTGCCCGACAATTGGTCTTTTAGGCGTTGAGAAGCTCAACCTGTATAATAAGCTTATGGCTGATATTGAACAGGGTATTCCTGTAGAGTTTATTGCCTCTCGCAATTCTT
>JAZRTH010000388.1:0-13373 GCA_045651945.1 Thermoguttaceae bacterium | reverse complement strand
TTGAACGGCGATCATCGCCCAGACGGAAGACATGTCGTTAAAGATAACCTCTTTACCCGGCGCTGTCGCGATTTCTTCCGTCAAACGGGACTTAATCCATTTGACGATTTTGTCGTGGTTGCCGGCGTTGACAACCAGCATGTAATACGGCTGACCGAAATCGTTGAGATAATATCCCAGCAAAACGTCGTCCAGAACAAACCCCTGTTCGTTGGTAACGAGCGAATAGCGAACCTGTCCAAGGGACATATCGCAAACTCGGCGGGTAAGCGTAGAAGACAGAAACTCTGCCGCCCCGGGACCTTCAAAACGAAGACGCCCCATGTGAGAAACGTCTACCAGACCGCCGGCGGTGCGAACAGCGTTGTGTTCCGCGATAATTGTACTAAACTGAACCGGCATGTCCCAGCCAGCAAAATCGACCATCTTCGCGCCGAGGCGAACGTGGTTCTCATAAAGGGGTGTTCTCATGGAATTAGCTTGAAAAAAACGGATTGCTGATTAGTTGAAAAGTCTATTAAAAGGAACGAACTGCGATTGAGTTCCAACGTATTCCCCAATAATCTCTTATTCAACATATTTATATTATATCCATACGATAATCTTTTGCAACGGGGGGGAGGGAATTAGTTAGGAGTGAGAAGTGAGGAGTGAGGAGTTGGCGCAAAGCGACAGGCGATCCGGGAACTAAAGGCGAGCCGGGAACGTAAGTTCCCGGGCCTTCCGCCCTGCGCACGCACTGCGACGATCGCTTGCGCGGGGAGTGCGGCGCCCCGAGGCGCCGCCTTGTCCAATGACCCGCGCACGCACTACGACGAAGTCGAAAATCTCACTGGCTGCGAAAGAGATTTTCAGCAGGACGGCGAATACTTCGGCGGCTGAGACAGCCGCGATCCAGCAGGTCTGTGGTTTCTGGCTGCGAAAAAGATTTTCGGAGGCTTCCGCCGCAAGCGACCAACGGGAGCGGTTATAATACGACTCGCGCGGTAGCGCGGATCGGGAACGGCGCCTCGCCGGGGGCTTGAAATTTCTTTCCTTTCCGGTAAACTATCCATCATGGAAACACTTAATCTTAATACAGAGCTGCTCAATCCAGCTCAGCAGGAAGCTGTAAATCACATTGACGGACCGATGTTAGTCCTGGCAGGACCCGGTTCCGGCAAAACGCGCGTCGTTACGCACAGAATCGCCAATCTCATCGCTCACGGGATCGCTCCCCGCAACATTCTCGCCATGACGTTTACCAACAAGGCGGCGGACGAGATGAAAAGCCGGGTCGAACAGCTCGTTCCGACGGCGGGACGAAAGCTTTGGGTCAGCACGTTTCATAAATTCTGCGCCTGGCAGATTCGCATGCATGGAGAAATCGTTGGTCTGAAAGACAACTACACCATCTACGACACCGCCGATTCCAAGCGATTGTTCAAGATGGTTCTCGACCGGCTCAAGCCGGAATACAAGTTCACGCCGGCGGGGCTGATCAACGAAATCAGCCGGTTAAAAAGCCAGATGATTCTGCCGGAGGATTTCAACCCCTCGCCGCGCAACGGGCGGCAATGCGCTCTGAAACAGATTTACGAGGAGTACCAGGCGGCTCTGCTGACCGCCAACGCGGTCGACTTTGACGACATGCTCATCCATACCGTAACCATGCTCAAAAAGGACGAAGAGCTTCGCGCTGAGCTGGACGCCCGATACCGTTACGTTCTGGTCGACGAGTACCAGGACACCAACGCGATTCAGTACGAAATCGTCAAGCTGCTCAATCGGGACTACCAAAACATTCAGGTTACCGGCGACCCCGACCAGTCCATTTACGGCTGGCGCGGCGCGGAAATCCGCAACATTCTCGATTTCGAGAAGGATTACCCCAACGTCAAAACAGTGCGTCTGGAAAAGAACTATCGATCCACGCCGGAGATTTTGCACGTTGCGGACGAGCTGATTGCCAACAACCGGCAGCGCAAGGAGAAAACGCTTTTTACAGACAACAAATCCGGCGCTCCGGTACATCTGGTTTGTCTGGACGACGAGTTCGACGAAGCGGAATTCGTCGCGAAAAAGGTGGAACTGCTGGTCAAGTCCGGGCTGGGGCAGCCCAACGACATCGCCGTCTTTTACCGAACCAACGCCCAGTCTCGACCGTTTGAAGAGAAGTTCAACATCTACAATCTGCCGTACATTCTGGTCAACGCGGTCGAGTTCTTCCAGCGCAAAGAAATCAAAGACGTCATGGCGTACTTGCGGCTTCTGTCCAACCCGATGGACGACGTTTCGTTTGTGAGAATCGTCAACTGCCCGGCGCGCGGCATCGGCGACGCTACGGTAGAAAAGCTTGCCGACTACGCCCAGCAGCAGGGAATCCCGCTCCTTCAGGCGGCGTGGGAAGTCGAACGCATCCCGACCATCAAAGGGAAATCCAAGGCGGCGATTCAGGACTTCATCCGTATCATGAACGCCATTTTCGAGCTGACCGGAACGAAGCTTCAGCCGCTGGTCGAGCAGATTCTCGACCTGTCCGGATACCGCGCTCAGTACGCGGACTCCAAAGACGAAGACGACATCAACCGTCTGGCAAACGTCGACGAATTTCTCAACGTCGCCAGCGCCTTTGACGAACGTCACGCCGACGACGAGAACATGATCAACCCGCTGACCGTCTTTCTGGAAGAGACGGCTTTGGTCGCGGACTCCGACAAACTCAACTCTGGCGCCAGCTGCGTTTCCCTCATGACAATCCATTCCGCCAAAGGGCTGGAGTTCCCGTACGTGTTTGTCGTGGGGCTGGAAGACGGGCTGTTGCCGCACAAGCGGTCGATGGAATCGTCGAACGAAAACGACCTGGAAGAGGAGCGGCGGCTGCTGTTTGTCGCTATTACGCGAGCGAAAAAAGAGCTGTTCCTCACCCACGCCGCCCGACGAAGAATCAGCGGGTATTTTCAGTCCTCGCCGCCGAGCCAGTTTCTTATGGAGCTGCCGAGAAACGAAATGGACGCCTCCGGCGACAAGAGCAATACGTTCTATAACGAAGAGCCGGACATCGACGACTCGGAACTCAACGACTATCCCGACGATTTCCCGGATAGAATCCCGACAGGCAAGAAACGCTGGAACTCCTGGCGAAAAAAGAAACCGTCCGGGAACTCAGACGGTTTCTGTGACGAAATCACCGACACCCGCTTTACGGATGAGTGGTAACGGCGAGGCGCCGCTCCCGATCCGTGCTGCCGCACGAAACGTATTATATTCGCTCCCGTTGGTCGCTTACGTTAAATGCTTGAAGTGTGCATACCAAATTGACGTAAGCCGAAAACCTCCTCCGGATGTAGCCCGGCTTCGGGCTACTCTGCCAGCGCTACGAAAAACCATTTTCGTAGCCGAAAATTTTCGTATTCTCCTCTCTACGTTGTCTCCCCCTTTCGGCGTTTTTTTCCTTGACGGCTTTCGCCGTCAAGTTGTAGCCCGAAGCCGGGCTACATCCAAGGGAGGGCGTCTCCTTCGCAATAATTAATCCCCCCCTACCAGCTTCTACTCATTTATTCCCCGGTTGAAATTCTTCGGCATTCGACCGGTTTGCCGTCTTGCGTCGCGATGTACACTTCGCATTTACGGATAAAGTACGTCCAGCCGTCGGTAAAGCCGACGAGGATTCTGTTGACGCCCGGGGCGGCGGTAAACGCGCCGTCTTTGTCAAGTTCGAGTCGTTTGCCGTTGAGCCAGACGTATTTCATCTGAGATTTCAGATTCGATTTCAAAACGCACGCAACGGGAGCGTCGACGCCGCCTGGACAAGTGAACTCAAAGGCGTAGATCAAAGACGGCTGCTGGACGCCGTTCTCGAATTGGCGCGCCGCCTCCACGACGTACGCCGCCGTTTGAGCGTTGGAAACGGTCGGACGCCATTGTCCAAACGGCGTGTCGTTGACCGCTTTGAGTTCAGCGCCGGGCGCGGACAGCGGCGCGAACGTCTCGTCCGTCAGGTCAGATTCGGCAACGCAGCCGGTAAACAGGGCAACGTCGCGCGGCAGGGCTTTGGGAGTAAACGGCTGACGAACCGTGCATTCGCTGTAAAGCCGCTTCTGACCGTCTTGCTGGAAGTTCATTTCACAAACGCAATACAGATCGTCGTCGTTGAATTGCGGGGCTGTGCTGAACGCGCCCAGCGGGAAGCAGAAAGAGGCGTCCTCGCCGTTGTTGAGTTGGTCTTTTCCCGTCAGTTCCTGTAACGATTTTCGAATTACGCCAGTTTCCCATTTCAGAGGCAGACGGAACGCGAAGTCCGCGTCGGAAAGAGCGGCGCCGGTTTCGTTTTTCAGACTGCCGCAGATTCGGTTTGTTTTCGTGTCGAGCTGAATTTCAAAACGAAGCCCCGGGAATTTGGGAGAAACGAACCCGTTGGACTCGTTGGCGCGTCCGATTGTTGATGGAACAGCGCCGTTGGCGGGCAGCATGAACTCGCCCTGATCGGAAACGGTCAACGCGCCTTTACAGAGAACCGATTTCGGCGCCGGTTCCACTTTGAATCCCTGATCGACCGCAGCGCCGAGAATGAACGGAGCGGGTCGGACGATTTCAAATGTAACAGTCTTGCCGTCTTCCGACTGTCCGACTTTTTGAATCTTGCAGTTCAAACTCGTCAGACGATACGCAGCGTACTCGTTGTTGGTGCAGTACCAGACGTCCGGGCGGTTTGACTGCGTCGCGATAATTTTCGACAAGCGGTCAAACCCGTCTTTTCCGCTCTTGTCCTGCCAAGCGTGAACGCCGAGGACGAAATACGGCCCGCAGAAGTCCAGCTTACCGGCGGCAAGGCGGTCCAGCCCGCCCTTAAATTCGCGGTTAAAGACCTCGGCTTGCGGGTCTCGGTCGTTGGCGCCAAACAGATAGCAGGCGACCATTTCCGACTTGTCCAGATTGAGTTCATTGAAAACGCGTTCCGACTCCGAGATGGTATGCATTTCACTTCGAATCAGACAGCGCGCCATCTTCCCGATGGAGTCTGGGTCGGCGATAGACGGACTCAGCCCGTTGGGAAACGTAAACCCGACGACGCACTGGTCTGTCGCGGCTTCCAGCGTAACGCGGTTGTTGAGAATCTGATAGAACATTGCGTTGGGCGTTGTCAGGTTAAGCGACGGGTGAGTGTTGGTATGAGAGCCGACGCCTGACCCGTTGGCGACAATCGGCGTGACGATGTGTTTAACGAAGTGGTCGTCGATGGCGTTGAGATAATACGTCGCCTTCCAGCCGTTCTCGCTCATCGTCTTGTTCATAAGGCGATGATTCCAGTTCGTGTCGTCCCATCGGGCGGACAGCGCCAGCGTCTTGCCGACCGGCAGCGCCGTTGGCGTCAGCGTCGCCTTCGCCGCGTCTTCCGCCGACGCGAATTCGACTGTAACAACGTCCTTGACGCTCGGCGCGGAATCGATACTGTTACACAACCCCAACGACCCAAAACAAACGTTCAGCGCAGCAATCGCCGCTGCAATCCCGTAAATCATACGCGTTCTCATAACCGGAACCCCTTTCTGTAAATGCAAAAATACAAAGGTATACTCTAACTGACAGAATATTATACAGAAATCTTTTTGGGGATACAAGAGGTCAAGAGATTTAATTCAGAATTCGTTCAAATGTTGGTTGCATAAAAAAGGAAAGAGAACGCAGAGACCGCAGACTACTCGCAGAATACGCAGACGGGCTGGGAATGTGGCGACAACGCCAACCGAGTTGGCTACGCCACGATTCCCGCCCGATTTATTTAATAATTTTAGTATTCTTCCGCTTTAATTTCGCAGTTTGGCAAGGCGTCCCGGGCGCGCTGGACTTCAGCTTCATCGATTTTGTGAGGAAACGCCAGAATCAACGTCTTTAATTTTGGCGCAGACTGCAAAGATGCGTAGTCAATTTCGGAACCGAAAAAGCCCAAGTCAGAAACGTACAGTTTGAGCGTTTCAAGATTGGGGACGTCTTTTAGATACGGGATGGCGTCCACGTTTTGAGTGGTTACTCCCAAACTCAACGCTTTGAGTCCTTTAATTTGCGAGAAGTATTCCAGCCCCGTCGAGTCGGAGTCTTTAAGCTCGTTCCAGAAACCCAAAGTCAAATATTCCAGAGACGGCATTTGCGCCAAACGTTTTATATCGTCTGCTGTGAGAAAGTGATTGCCTCGAAAATGAATTTCTTTAACGCTCGTCGATTTTGGCAAGGAACGGAAATTCATTCCATAGGTAAAGTGAACGGATTCCAGCTTTTGAAATTTATCAAATGGGCAGGACATCGTATGGAAAAACGCGAAATAATTCCAAAAAACGTCGTGATTAAAAGGACCGACTGGAAGGTTGGTTTCGCACTTTAAAAATGGAAATCGGGTTGCGGTTCGATAATATATTTGCTGTCCGACAACAGACGCTGCAATCAGCAGCGTTATTATACCGATTACAGCGCCTTTGCGTCTTGCCAGAAACGAGGACGTCTTTTGAACAAAAGCCGCCGTTCGTCCTTCGTCCTTGCACGTTTTGAACCCAAGAATAACGGCAAGGCCAGGGGCAAAAATCGAAGCGAGAAGCGACCAAAAACAAAGTTCCCAATTTGTATTAAAACCAGTATTAAACAGAAGAACGAAAAACCAGTTTTGCAGTACGCAAATGACGCCGCCAAGCGTCCAGACAACAAGCGCTGCTGGAACCCCGTATCCGAAACCGGGAAAACGTTCCTGCTTTTTCCAACCTTTCAATAATTGGTAAAAATACAACGCGATTCCAAAACAAAACGTTGGCAGCAAAAAGCCGTAAATGTTAGGAATGGAAAAGAGCGTCAAACCAAGAAAGATGCATAACAAAAACAAACAGGGAAAATAAAAAACAATCCCTCCCAGGAAAAACGCCCAAAACAACAGACCAAGCGGCAAACGTATTTTCCACGAAAGAGCCGACTTGCGCGGCGCCGGCTTTTTCTCTGTAATATTCAGTTCGAGATGGTCTGCTTCTGACATGGCGTTAATTCTGGTTGATGTTATATGTTAATTCTGCTCTGGAAAACCGCGGACGATGTAACAGCGGACAACCTCCTATCAAGTGATAATACAATTATACGAAAAGTTTTTCTAAATACAATAGGGCGTTAAAAGGATTCTTTTAGCAGGAATAATATGCGTTATATCCTACGTCTTGCTAGGGACGGTAGTAATCGCCTTTGGGCAGCTTTTCTGTTTCGATTTTACACTTCGGCAGAGCTTCCCGGGCACGTTCGACGTCGTCTTCGTCAACTTTATATGGAAACTCCAATACCAGCGTCTTTAGTTTAGGCGCGGATTGCAGAGCTGTGTAGTCAATTTGGTATTCAGGATCATGCATTATGTTCGAAGAAACATACAATTTGATCGTCTCAAGATTGGGGATCTTCCTTAAATAAAATATTTCACTTACGCTTTGCTTTGTTACATCCAACGATATTTCTTTGAGTCCTTTTATCTGCGGAAGATATTCCATACCCGACGAATAGGAATCTTTTAGACTCTTCACGAAACGCAGCGTCAATCGTTCCAGAGACGGGAATTGAGCCAATCGCTTCATATCGGCGTCTGTAAGAGAACGGTTGCCGCCTGTAAAGCGAATCTCTTTTATGCTGGGCGCTGCCGGTATGGAACTGAAATTCATATATTGTGTAACGCAAACGGATTCCAGCTTTTGAAATTTGTCGAAAGGACAGTTATCGGTTTCAAAGAATGCGTAGTATTTCCAATAGACCGGCTCTACGTTATAAAACCTCATTTCGGGAAAACGAGTTGCAGTTCGATAATAGATTTGCTGCCCAACAATAGACGTTGCTATCAGCAGAATTATTAAACCGAGAATGGCAAATTTGCGTCTCGTCAGAAACGCGGACGTCCTTTGAACAAAAGCCGCCGTTTGTCCGCCGTCTTTCCCTGCTTTGAATCCCAGAATAACGGCTATCAAAATGGCAATTGTCGGAGCCATGAAAACCAAAGCGAATTCTGGATGGGAATTATACAGCAAAGCAAAGTACCAGTTCTGTAGAATACTAACTGTTCCCCCGATCGTCCAGACGAGAATCGCTGACGGGAAACCGTACCAAAAACCGGGAAAGCGTCCTTGTTTCTTCCAACCGATTATTAATTGATTAAAGTAGATCGCGACCCCAAAACAAAAAACTGTTATAAGCAACAGATTGACAGGGCAAAATAACGTCGCGCTTAAACCAAGAAAATTCGCATAGGGAAGCAAACAGACGAAATAGAAAAAAACGCCTGTCAGGAAAAACGACCAGAATAAGAGACTAAGCGGCAAACGTATTTTCCACGAAAGAGCCGGCTTTTGTTCTACGATAATTAGGTTGTTAGGGTTTACGTCGGACATGGTTTGATCGGGTGCGATAAATTTGAGGTTGCGAATACAGGCAATTTTTTTGAACGCAGAGTACGCGGACTCCTCGCAGAGAGCGCAGAAGCAAGCGGTCATGTGTCAATTACGCCTGATTCTCAGGCTATGACACGATGTCCGCTTGCGATTTTAAAAAATAAATTAATCGGGCGGGAATCGTGGCGTAGACAACGAAGTTGGCGTCGTCGCCACATTCCCAGCCCGTCTGCGTATTCTGCGAGTAGTCTGCGATCTCTGCGTTCTCTTTTCTTTTTCATGATCATGCCCCCCAAATTTGAAAACGCCTGCTTAATTCAGTTTGAGGGTCGAAAACTATCGCATTATGACGTTAATACAGCGGCTTGCCGTAGATCAGGATTTTGCCCAGGTGGAAGCAGTCTTTCTTAAATTCCGGGACGCGGCCGACTTTGACGTATTTCGCCTTGACGGGGGCGGAGCGAAGGTCAATGCGCCATTCCGGATCCAGCTTTTCAGACGTGAACACTTCCGTCCAGTCCGTTCCATTTTCTGAAACCCAAACCATAATCGGGACGTTGCGATCCCGGTAATAGCCGCGGTTAGGCGTAACCAGAATTCCGGTAATTTCCGACATGCCGGGCAGCGTAACAATCGCCCACGGGGAGGTTTCGTTGTCGGTATGGAACGTTCGGTCGACGTCGCGGGCGGTATCAAGGCAGAAGGGGTATACGTTCGGATAGTCAAAACCGCCGGAGGTGGAAATCTTCATCATCGCCTTGTCGGAGAGAATCTTTCCGCCGAAATCTTCCGTCGGATACGGGTTGGGTTCTTTAACGGGATTCTGTTTTCGGATCATCTGGGCGATTTGAGTAAACAGCGGCATGTTGTCCGTTTGGGACGCCTTTCTCATCAGACCGCGCATAGCCATTGCCAGGGCGTCTGACTTGCCGTCGCTTTGGGCGACGTCGGCAAAGACGTCTGCAATGGCAGCGCCCATTTGCTGTGACAGTTTTTCGTCGTTCATGAACCGGTCTGCGCCCCACGTCAGGACGACGCCAAACAGGCTGGACGTGTTAAACTGCGTTTTCAGGCAGGTTTTGAACAGTTCCATGGCGGCGGCGTTGTCTTTGTCGAGCATGTTGTAATGCTGGTCGAGAACGGCGCGATAATTATAGACTTCCGACGTCGGCAGGTCTGACTGGCGCATGAGCGAATGGTACGTCAGGAGCTGTTTTAGCAGTTCGTCTTTTCCGCCGTTGGCTTTGCATTTGGGGAAATAAAAACGATTCAGCAGCCGCCAGGCGTTGTCGGCGTAGTCCTTTAGCCCGTTGGCGACTCTGTCTGCCCAGTCCTTCCAGGCGTCGTACGGCGCGCCGACTTCGTCTAGCCACAGAGCGTAGTCCAGCGCGACGCCGTAATGCGACGGACAGTACTTCAAAGCGTTTTTATACAGATTGTTAATATCGGAGTCAAACGACTGTCTTTTGCTCATTGTAACGGTCAGGCTGCGTCCTCCGCCGGCGTTGAAGTACTGAACTTCGATGGCGTGTTTTCCCGGCTCGAGGCTGACGCTGGCAGATTTCTCAATAACGGCGTGCGGTCCGTCGTTGTCGATAATAACGTTCCCGTCGATGAGCAGTCGGGAGCCGTCGTCCGAAGCGATGGTGTAATTGACCGGGGAGCTGTCGGTTACGTTCAGCGTTCCGGTAAATCGAATCGCAACGCGGTCGCGGCGTTTAATCGCGTTAATATCAAAACTGTAAACGCGAGTTTCTTCTTCCTTTGTGAGAGTGGAAAAGTTCGGAAGGGTTCTCCCGCCCCATTCGTAGGACGTTGCCGTCAGATTGGAAATGGTCGGCAGCGGATAGCGAAGCTGAAGAATCGTCTTTGCTAAAATGTCGATCAGGTCAGCGCGTTTGTTGGCGCCGTCTTTGTAAATGGACTCGATCATGTCCAGCCCCTGATAGGACAAATCCCAGAAATTGAAATGCGCGCCGGTATACGGCGAGACGCTGTATCCAATAATCCAGCGGTCTTGCGAACCGCGGAGCATATAGGCGCAATGAGCAGGCTGACCGCCGGGAACAGCCATGACGCCGTGCGCTCTGGCGGTTGACGCCCCGAAGTAGGAAAGAGCGCCGCAGACGCCGCCGATCTTCTGTGACACCTCCGAGCTGGTGTAAAACTTGTCCCAGGGCGCGCGGTACAGACGTCCCTGAACGGAATCGCCGAAGAAGTTATAGGTGATGTATCTGCAAGACCAGCATGCGCCAGTGTAATCGTCCGGCGGGCAGGAGCGGAATTCGTTGAGCCACAAATTGTCGTACGGGTGAATATTGAGTACGACGTAACGGAATTCTCGAGCGTTGTAATTGTAGGCGTCTTTGATAAGCCGCTGCGTCTGCGCCAGCCGGTAGAACGATTCCAGCAAATAGACGCTAGTCGTGTCGTCAAACTGGGCGTTGAGGGCAATCGCCATGACAAGGTTTTTACCGATGGGCGTATCCAGCCATTTTTCAGACGGATTGTAGGCGTTCTTCCAGGAAGAGCATTGAAACATCAACATATCCCAAACCTGATACGATCTGGCGGGATTGTTAATCGGGCCGGACAGGAGGAACGATTCCAGCATTTCTGTATTGCCGAAAAACAGATTGGCGTTCGCCTTGCCGCCTTCCAGAGCAATGCATTGATCAATCGTTTCCGCGCCGATAATCGACATGGCGTAGTATCGCAGAACGATCTTTTTGTTGTTCCCGCTCAAGGTCAGTTTTGAACGGAGCATCTGTTTAATCGCGTCACGGTCGGACTTCATCACGGACTGTGCGAACGGCTTGACCTTTACGGAACCCCGTTTTTTGAGCGGTAAAAAGACCTTTGCCATGCGCTCTTCCAAAGTCGGGATTGGAATGGGAGACTCCTCGCCCAGCTCTTGCAGCCAACCGGCGGCGCCGATTCCCCAGCGGGTGGTTGGGTCCATCTTAACGACTTCTTTCAGCAGCGCGATGTTGGCGTCTTTACTCTCTTCCAGGTTCGAGTTCAAACAAAACGGAAGCAGAGCCAGAACCTGTTTCTGCTCGACGGTCAGTTTGCTGTTGCGGGGGTCGTTTTGCTCTTTTTTAATAAACGCCTCGCCTTCCTCGAATTTATCGTTGTTACGGAATTCAGAGATTTTGTCCCCGTACCACTGATAGTCAAAATTATAAAATCGACGCCAGCCGGTTTTATCGTCCGGATCCTGTTTTTCCATCAACCTCCAAACCGATTGGAAGCTTTTGTCAGAGCGAAGAAATCCTATGGACGAAAACGGAATGAGCGTATTGAAGAACTCTGCTGCGGTATTTGCCGCTTCCAGACCGGATTGACTAAACGCCTTGTCTTTAAGCGCCTCCGCCTTTTTCCAGACGTCCAAAAGCGCCGCCGTCCGTTTGACGATGACGCTGGCGGTAACGTCGAAGGGTATGTTGCCCCAAATAGCAAAACATTCCCCGTTGGGCGTGTAACACGCTATTGCAGGATACTGCGTAATGTCAACGCGAAGGGATTTCGCCGGGGCGTTGGCAGCTTCAACTGCAGCTGAATTGACGGACGGGACGTCGTACGTTCCGGTCAGAAACGTCTCGCCGAGTTTGTCTTGAACTTTCGGATTGTTCCAGACTTTTAAAATCGTTTCGCCGGAAACGCACCAGTCGCTGCCGTGATAGAAAATCAGGACGGGTTTGTTTTCCGCCTTCGCCTGTTGACGCAAGTCGCTTTGTCCGTAGGCAGGGATTGCCAAAAGTCCTGTTACAAACAAAAGGAATAAAAAACAAAACGTCTTTGAAGTCTGGAATGATCGCTGCATGATAGCCTCGACTAAAAATTAAAGTAGTTCTTTGCGTTCTTATAGCTGACGTTTTCGACCAACTCGCCGACTAGATCGAAGTCGTAGGGAATCAGCCCGTTGGTCATGTCGTTTCCGAGCATGTTGCACAGAATACGGCGGAAATATTCGTGACGCGTATACGACAGGAACGAGCGGCTGTCGGTGAGCATTCCGACGAACAGACTCAAAAGCCCTTCGGCGGAAAGAATGTTGATTTGATCTTCCATGCCCTGTTTTTGATCGAGGAACCACCAGCCGCTGCCGTACTGGATTTTTCCAGGATAAGAACCGTCCTGGAAATTGCCGATCATCGTCGCTACCATCGCGTTACAAGCCGGGTTGAGGTTGTACAGAATCGACCGCGCAAGCTGATCTGTACTGTCCAGCTCGTCGAGAACGGAGGACATCGCAAGGGCGGTTTCGCCGTCGCCGATAGAATCGCAGCCGGCGTCGGGACCGCAAATCTTGTATATGCGTGACGAGTTATTTCTCATCGCGCCGAAATGGAATTGCTGCGTCCAGCCTAACTTATGATTGAGCTTGCAGCATTCAATCAAAACCAGCCGGGCGAAACCGTCCGCTTCCTCCGGAGTAATCGGCTGTCGAGCGATCGCCTTTTTGAGAATCGCGTCCGCTTGGGCGGCTGTGATTTTGATTTTCGGGAACATGCCCAAACCGTGGTCGGACAGCTTGCAGCCGACCGACGCGAAGAACTCGTACCGCTGTTCCAGCGCGGCAAACAGAGCGTCAAAGGTTGCAATCGACGCGCCTGTTACAGATTCCAGCTTTTCCAGCCACGGTAGAAAAACGTCGGGCTTGTCGATTGCCATCGCCTTGTCCGGACGCATGGTCGGAAGCATCTTTGCCGGGAACGACGGGTCGTTTTTCGCCTTGATGTGATATTCGAGCGAATCGACCGGGTCGTCCGTCGTGCAGACGGTTTCGACTTTCATGCGGCGCATGATTCCCTGAGCGAAGAACTCGGGCTGCGCCAGCATGGCGTTACACGTCTCCCAGATTTCCGGCGCGGTTTGAGGCGACAGCAGCGTCTTGACGCCGAACGGGTTGTTCAGTTCCAGCGCCGTCCAATGATACAGCGGGTTGCGAAGACACTTGACGTACGTTTCCGCCCACTTCTCAAACTTCTC
>JAZRTH010000387.1:0-3814 GCA_045651945.1 Thermoguttaceae bacterium | reverse complement strand
GAAGATGCCGTTTTTGGTACGAAAAAGACCAAGTAAAAAAAGAGGCGGCACGTGGATCAGACGTGCCGCCGATCAACTTTTCAACCAATCACAGTTTAAAATTGACGCTCTAATTATAACGGCGATTTTGCGGTCGTCAAGGGGCGTCTGGTTATGATAGTTAATAGACCTTTTTTATTAACTATCATAACCAAGGAGTAACAGCAATGAGTAACGTTATTGACGATTTGATTTTATCTGCTACCAAGACCAATTCGGGCGTTGTCATTGAGATGACAATGGACACTTTTCGCCGCCTTATCTCCGCCCTTAATTACACATCCGGCTCGTGGGTTGCAACGGATACAGTAACCTATACCGCCGACCATTCCGCCCCGACAGACGCCGCCGAAACGGCGTCAGAACAGCCGTCGTCAGCCGCCGAACCAGATCCGCCAGCTCGTCAAGAGCCAGTGGAAAACGCCGAAGAAAACACCAGACGACAACGTTCTGAGAACCAAGAAATTACAACAAAACAAGCACGCGAGCTGTTTAGAGTTGCCATTAAGCATCCTGAGTATAGTAAACCAAAATTGCAGTCCAAAGTGGGGATTCTGCCGTACTCTTGTTATAACAAAAATTGGCAATTTGACATCTTCGGCGATGGCACAATGCGGACTCTCAACGAGATCATTGAGCTGGGGCGGACGCTCGGAGAAAATGGTTTCAATAGGTTCGAAGGCGATGTTTTCGACCTTGACGCAGTCGCCCAAATGGGTATTTCAGCGCGTTTTCAGCGCAAAAATTGACGTTTCGGCGTCCTTTTGACGCCGATTTTATACCGTTCAAACAGCCCCCTATTATACCTATTTTGACAATTTAGGGGGGGTAAGGTACTGTGGGAGGCAAGAAGGGAGCGCGGTGCGCGTGATTGCGAGGGGATTTTTTCACGACGGTAAAATAGCTAAGTAAGTAAAAAGGCGGGCGGGAAAAATCGAAATGTGTTTGTATTTAAGGCTCTTCGTGCTTTTGCGAGGTCGTCATTTTTGCCGTTTTGTGGGCGGTTTTTCGCCGGCTGGTCGGGTTGAAACCAGGCGGAACGCGCTGATCAGCGTCAATCGGTATGCTCCCGACATTGCTGTCGGGAACATCAAGGCGTCCGTCAATTGACATCGCCGGAGAGTTGGACGTCGTAGCCGCGACGTTTGAGATCCTCGAAGAGCAACGTCTGTTCCGCCTCGCTGGAACAGTTGACGACAAGGGAGTACGTCGGCGGTACGTCAATGCCGCCAACGTCAGAATCCTCTTCCTCCGGCTCGCCTTGTCGCAGGAAGGCGGCAAGCTCTCTGTCCGTCATGTATTCCGTCCAATTGATCTCCGGCTCGCTCTTGATTAAGTCTGCCATCAGATCCAACTCCCACTCTTTGCTGTGGGTGAGGTTGTCGATGGCGAGTAGCGAGTCAATGTTGGGGAGGTCAAGAACGACGACACGCGCTTGCGTATAACCAAGCTGTTTGGCAGCTTGCCAGCGCGTATGACCGACGCGGATCACGTTATCTTTACCGACAAGAATTGGCTGGATGAATCCAAACTGACGGATTGACGCGGCGACAGTCTGAATATCCTTATCTGTAATCTTGTGCGGGTTTTTGGGATGTGGTTTTATGGAGTCAATATCGACCCTTACAACGTTATCCCAGACGAGTTGTTCTGATTTTTTCATTGTTTGCTTTTGGGAATACGGGGTTTGTTGATGGAACCGTCAGGCGTTGACGCTGCCGGTTTTGACTTTGCCGGTTCCGCCGCGGTTGCTGGCGATCCGCTGGCGTTGACGACGACCGCCTCTTCTGCGGCGCGACGAATGAGGGCTTTCAGCGCCATCGCGATGGTCGGCTCTGACGTCGAATCAAATGCGCCGGTGAATTCGAGTCCAAGGCGAAGACGTTTGAATAAGATTGCCGTCTCTCTGTCCAATTTGACGTCAATGCGTTTTGCAACGTAGGTCGTGTTCGTGTTGTTTGGTGCAATCGGAATCATTTTGTGTTACTCCTTTAACTGTACAAAAAATCGGATTGAATTGAATCTGGTTGTATTTCGGTTTCGTCTGACGTCTGTTCGTCCACCAAAACGCGCCGGGCGTAAGATCCCATCATCATAGCATACGCCGTCGCGTCAAACCAGTGGTTAGGACCACCGCCGGGTTGTTTCTCCCAACGGACTTTGCCGTTGTCAAGAACGGGTTTTTCTGACATCAGGTGCATGACGTATTTGGTATGTTCGCCCTTGTTGGGCGAGTCGAACAGCGTTACAGACTGCGGGTTGTCTGTGTCAATGGACAAGCGTTCGCGGACTTGCGATTTCCAATAGTCGGCGTCCAACTCGAACAGATAAGACCTGGCTGACGGAAGGAATTGCAAGTGGTAATGGTTTCCGATAAATCTGACGAATCTGTTTGAAGTCTTCGGCTTGCGATAAGGCGACGCCATGACGGACTGTCCGAACCCCTTGATGGGAAACACGTCGTAGTTGTTACGCGAAGCGCAGAAGTCATAAATGCAATCCGTCAAATATCCAGAGTCAATCCCGGCAAACATCAGCGGAATCGTCCGCCCGTCTTCGGTCGGGAATCCCGTCTGGTAGTATTGGACGTAGTTGTTTAATGCCTCGGTAATGGCGACCTTGGCGGCGGGTTCCGTCGTGTCGCGGTCTTGGTCTAATTTCCAACATTGATAATCAATGATGTGTCCCTGCAAACGTTCGTCTTCCGCATCGCTGGACGGCATCCACGCAATATAGACCGCCCAACAACGCCATTTACCAATATCAATTCCCGCCGTTACGAATTGCGTTCCCGCCGGACAGATGCCGCGGCGAACGCCTTTCTTCGTCCGCTGACGCAGGGCAACGGCAGACAGTTCTTTGACTTCTTCGATGTCTGGGTCTGCCGGTAACGCCCAGACGAATTGAAGCATTTCGCGTTCAGACGCAACGACGTCCTCGGACCGTAACGCCATGAATTCACGGCGTCCGTATTCCTGCGTCCGTTTCAGCAGATTATTAAAAGCGTTAATCCGAAGTCCGAATGTCATGGTCGGCGGTGGATCGCCTGTAACGTTGCCGTCCTTGTCAATCTTTTGACCGTCGTGGATCAGACGACAGACGCCGTCCGCCGACATTGCGCGGCGTTGCTGTTCGTCAATGTGTCCTTGACACGACGGGCATTCCCAATACGCAAAATCTCCCGCTTCAATCTGATTGGAGGCGTCCTGCCAGCCTTTTAAATTCTCCCGTTCCATTGCGACGTACTCGCCGCAATGCGGACATGGACAGACGATCCGGGATTTGGACGACTGCTGGTATTCTGTCCAAATGTACCCCTTTGAGTTTGAAACTGTACATTCTATAAACACCCGCTTGTCAAGTTCGTCGTATGCGCCAGCGCGGTTTTCAATCTGTTTGATTGGGTTGGTTTCGTCCGACGACTCACGAACGGAATCCATTTTGTCGGCTTCCGTTATCACGATAATTCTGGACGGGTAGCCCGATCTCTTTTCATCTCCCCCATTCCCTGTCATGAACTTGATTCGTGCGCGGTTTTTTAACGTTATCAATGATAAGTTCGTGCCGCCGCGGGAACCGGAACCTTTTTGCGGCATTAGGTCGGACATGCCGGATCGCTCGTAAATCGGACGGAGATCCACTTGCCATTTGTCCGCTGCCATGTCGCCAGTCGGCATCCCGAAGATGACGTTTTCTTGCATTTGTGTCGTGTAATACATAATCGGGATATTGTCGAAGTGAAAAGTTTTCCCGCCCTGGACAACGGCAATGCCAA
>JAZRTH010000386.1:0-7476 GCA_045651945.1 Thermoguttaceae bacterium | reverse complement strand
GGTTTGAACCTGTAACGATAATATTTTTACCTTGTAACAACATAGCAATTGATTTATACTGATACGTCTTGAGTTTTCCGAAATTAAGCCTCTAGCTATTAGCTTGATAAACCTGATTCGTGCGTTATAGCAAGAAGAAGGAATAACCAAGCTAACGGCTAGCAGCTAACAGCTAGCGGCTTCTCAAGTATATACATACTGAATGAACCACAAAAATTAATATGTAACAATTCGGCTGAGCGTTTTGACGATGTCGTAGCCGTCCCAAATGACGCCGATGTCGAGCGCGTCGCCGATATTGACAATGCGGTCAACGCCGGTAATGCCGCGTTCGACAATCCAGTCCGCCAGCTGCGATTTGTCCCAGCCGAAGGTTGTCAACGTTTGGAATCGCGACGTAATAACAGGCGACAATTCGTCCAGCGACGAGAGCTTGTATTCGTAAAACAGCCCAAACTGTCCGCGAAGTTGATCGAGATTTTGGGGAAGAATGCTAATCGGCGCGCGCCAGAGCGTTCCGCTTTGACGAATCGTCTGACCGACGCCTTCAAAGTCGATGCAGTTGCAACACATCTTCGTGAGCTTGTCAACTGCTTTGACGGGCGGGAGGTCGTACTTCTTCGCTGCGGTTTCGACGGCTGACCAGAAGCGTTCCTGCGCTGCGGCAACGTCCGCGCCTGACCAGACAACCAAATGCGGCGACGAACACGCGTTTTGATCCATTAAATACGTGTCGTTGTAAAACGATTGACCAAGCCGGACTATCTGTTCGTCGGTCGCCTGAACGACCGCGTCTGCGTTAATCATGCAGAACGAATAGCGATCCGCAAAGGAGACTTCCACGCCGCGGACGTCGATGGGGAACTGCTGAATGTGACGAATTGTTGCGTCGCCGCCCCAGATAATTCTGGCTTGCGCCTGAGCGGAAAGCTGAGCGGTAATTTCGTCGCTGCGCTCGTACTGAACGAACGCGGTTGATTTGGCGATGCCGTCCCATTTGGGATCGGCAAAGATTTCTTTAACGACGCGGCAGACGACGTCCGTTTGTGGGAACGGTTTGGACGGAACGCGAACGACGTTGGCGTTCCCCGCCAGCAGTCCGAAAACGTACGAGAACGCGAAGTTAATCGGCACGTTCGACGGCGCGATATGAAATACTGTTCCTCGACCAAGCCGACGTTTACCGTCCTCGTAGGCGGATTTCATTTTGGCAATTGACGCCTTGCGGCACCAGAACGAAAACGTCTGGACGTCCGGGAACCGTTTCGCCTCCGCGTCTGAACGCAGCCGGCGGGACAGCTCGTCCAGGAACTCGCAAACCAGCGGAGAATACGGTTCAACAGAGGAAACCGGGTTGCTTGTAACAGAGCAGTCGTACTTGCCGCACAAGACGGACAGCTTAGCGGCGCTGTTCTGCTCTTTACTCCCCATTCCTTTATTGACGGAATACGTATCGGAACAGCCGCGGACTTCGGCGTTTTTGATTCGACCGTAGATTTTGAACGTCTTGCCTTTTCGACCGCAGGGGCAGTCGTCGACGCCGGTCAGTTCGCCTTCGTCTTCCGACAGGAGACTGAAACCCGGGTAGCTTTCCGGCAACAGGGAGACGAGCTGAATCAGCCCGCGCTGACCGACGGGCAGAGGTTCAAACGTCTGCGGGTCGCGAATGATAACGTCTGAATAGTTGGACGCGTGCAGGCGACCGCACTCACATTCCATGAAAATGGAGCCGGTTTGTTCAACCATGCCGTAATAATTGTAAACCTTTTTAATCCCGCAGACCTCGTTGAGTTTTTGTTTGAACGTTTCGTTGTCAACCGCTTGATCGAGCAGCTTTTTCCAGCCGCCGCCGTGAATGAGAATGCCTCTGTCGAGCGGAATCCGAACGCCTTTTTGCGCCAGCTCGCGATAAAAATGCTCCCAAATCATGAACGTAAACCCGAAGACGAAAATGTCACTCTCGGCGTTCTTTTCCAGAAACGCTTCAACGGCGGGCAAGTCCAGATGCATGTTGTCGTCCAGAGCGTAGGTCGGCGTTCTTCCCAGCATGGAGAACCCTAAAATGCCAGCCCCGCGAGCGGAAAAGAGGTTGCGGTCTTTAATTGTGGCGCGCGAGTCGATAATCAACATCGGCAGTCGTTTAGACCCGAGAAAATCGGAGCAGATTTTCATCAGGACTTTCGACTGGTTGGCGGACGTGTTCCTGTCTAAAAAGATTTTCGACGGCGTTTGACCCGTCGTGCCGGACGACGTCATCGTTTTGACGACTTCCGATTCCGGCACGCTTCGCAACGAATACTGCTTAAACAGTCGGACGGGCAGAAAGACGTCTTTCCCGCCAAAGCCGGCGGCGAGTCGGGCGAATTCCGGACACGCCTGCGAGTGTTTTTCCATCATCGCGGCAATCGCAGCGTCGTAATAACGGTCTTTTTCCGCCTGTGACCACGAAAAGGGAGGAACGTCAAAAAGCGGCGTAACTAACGAATTGTTGTTTTGCTCGTCCATCAATTCTCCAGTTTAGAATACAAAATCTTGCCAGCGTCGTTGCGGGGAATGGCGTCTATATTTAAGACCGTAAAAGCGCTTTGATTGAGGTGCGTCAGTTCCGCCAGCAGCTGTCGGACGGCATTGCAGTCCGTCCCTGTTACAACGTAGACTTTCATGGCGTCGTCTTTCCCGACGCAGGCGGATTCAATTCCCCGTTTGAGCAGCAGGGTTTGAACTTCGTCCAGATTGACCCGGTTGCCGTAGATTTTCAAAAACCGCTTTTTTCTGCCGACGATATAATAGAACCCTTCCGCGTCGCGTTTGGCGACGTCGCCGGTGTGAAGAACGCCGCCGTTGTCATCGCCGTTGGCAAGCTCGTCTCGACAGGTGGCGTATCCCAGCGACACGTTTGCGCCGCGATAACATAGCTCGCCCGGAACGTCGGGCTGGTCAATAACCTCGCCTTCGTCGTCAATAAGGAAGAATTCCCCTCTGGGAATGGCGATTCCGATGCTGTTTTCTCGCCCTTCCAGTTTGTCCCACGGCATGTACGCCATTCGAGCCGTCGCTTCCGTTTGACCGTACATGACGATGAATTTAATTCCCTTTTGCTTGCAGATATCTTCGTACTCTTTTACCAGATCTTCCGACAAATGCCCGCCCGCCTGGGTGATGTACTTTAACGACGGGCAGTTCATTCTGGCAAAGCGCAGCTTTTTGAGCATGTCGTAAACAAACGGAACGCCGCCGAATGTGGTGGGGTTCTGCTCTTTGAACAGCGTCCAGAAATCTTTGCCGATAATCGGCGCGTCCGTTAGAATAATGCACGCCCCGGTAATCAAGTGGGAATTGATAATCGACAGCCCGTAAGAGTACGTCATCGGAAGCGTTGTAATCGCTCTGTCGTCAGACGCAATTTCCAGATACTCGGCAATCGATTCGGCGTTGCTGAACAGATTCTCGTACGTCAGCCGGACGAATTTGGGGCTGCCCGTGCTGCCGGAGGTGGTCAGAATTAAACCCAATTCAGGGTATAGAGCCTTAGGCGTTTCCTCATTCTGTAAAGTAATCAGCTCGTAATCGCCAGAATCCCCCGAACGAAAGACGTATTCCGGCTTATAGGCGTCGATGAGCTGATCAACCATTTCCTGACTTACCGTATGGTTAATCAGAACCGGAACGACGCCGCGGCGAATAAATCCGACGTAGCCGGCAATGCACTGCGGCGTATTGGAACCAATCAGAAAAACGAGCGATCGCTCCACCGCCTGCTGGGCGACTGCGTCCCCGTATTCCAACAGCCATTTATACGAATACTGCTGACCGTTGGACGCAATCAATGCCAAACGGTCAGCAAAGCGTTCCAAAGAGGAAAAGCGATTCATAGCCCCAGAGACCTAGAACTCAATGCCGTACTTCGCCAGCAATTCCTTGCCCTTGTCATAGGAATTGAAGTCGATGATGTCTTCCGTTTCAAACATGATGTCAAAGGCTTCTTCCATTTGAGCAATCATGCCGACGTGCCCAACGGAATCCCAAGCGGGAATGCTTTGATACTTCAAATTTGAATTGAGATCCGCTTCCGTCAGCGAAAAACAATCCATAAAAATCTTGTTGTATTTTTCCAGATTTGACATGGGAATTTTATAAAATAATGGTTGGTTAAACAAATTCCTAATATATATTATTGTATCAATTCCCAATGAATATTCAAGGGGGAGGGAAAAGCAGTTAGAAGTGAGGGGGTGCGTTCAAAATTGGGGGGCATGAAATCTATAGTAAGGAAAGAGAACGCAGAGACCGCAGAATATCCGCAGAATACGCAGACGGGCTGGGAATGTGGCGACGACGCCAACTTCGTTGTCTACGCCACGATTCCCGCCCGATAAATAAATTAAAATATGCAAGCAAACATCGTGTCATAGCCCGAGAATCGGGCGTAGATGACACATGTTTGATTGCTTCTGCGCTCTCTGCGAGGCGTCAGCGAACTCTGCGTTCAAAAATAAAAGCTACCTATTTTCGCAACCCAAAATTTATCGCACCCGAAGTTAGGGGTGAGGAGTGAGGAGTTGGCGCAAAGCGCTGGCAAGCGAACGGATAGCGGCTCGCATAATTTAATTTAGATCGCCGCTATTCTACGCCGTTGCCGACGATGACGTCGCCGAGGCGAATCGACATGGACGCCCAGCTCATGCCGGCGCCGAATCCGGTCAGCAGAACGCGGGAGTTCGGTCCGCATTTCCCGATTCGTATCGCTTCATGCAAAGCCGCCGGGAGAGAGCCGCCGCTCATGTTGCCGATGTTTTTGATGTAGTACATGCGTTTTTCCATCGGGACCCTGAGCAGCTTGTAAAGCATGTCGACCATCATGTTGTTCGCCTGATGGAAAACAATCAGATCGTAATCTTCCAGCTTGACGTTGTTCTTCTGGCACGCCTGTTTGATAAACTTCGGGATTGTATGGACGACAAAATGAAACACCGCGGCGCCGTCCATGTGCAAATACTGAGACGTATGGACGTTTCCAAAACCGTCAACCGTTTCTTCGATTTTATCCTGGTTGAACGGCATGCGGCTTCCGCCCATCGGGATGATCAGACGGTCTTTCTGGGAGCCGTCGACGGCGAAGTCGAACCATTCAAAAGACAGCGAGTTGTCTGGAGACGGTTCAACGAGCGTTGCAATCGCGCCGTCGCCGTGAATCGGAACCAGCGTTCCGTCCATCGGATGAATAAGCTGTGACGTAGCGTCGGCGGTAAACGCCAAAATCTTCTTTCTGGCTCCGCTGGCAATCAGGCTGTTGCAGACCTGCATTAAATGAACGAAAGACGTACAGGTCTGAGACATGTCAAATGCAAGAATATTGGAATTCAATCCGAGGCGATCCTGCATAATAGTCGCCGTGGTGGGCGAAAGATGGTCAGGGGACTGCGTGCAGTAGACGATGGCGTCAATTTCCGACCGGTCAACCCCGGTTTGGGCAAACAATTCCTCCGCCGCCTTGACGGCGATGTCCGATTCTGACTCGCCTTCAGACAGAATATGACGCTGCTCTATGCCGATTACCTTGAGGAATGACTCCATGTTTCCCTTTGGAAATCGGCGCAAAATCTCAGCGTTATCCAATATTTTCTCTGGAACGGCAAACGCCATTCCGGTTATAGCGGCATTAATCATGATTTCTCAACTATCGAGCGCATTGAAGAATAGCGTTGTAAATGTCACGCAGCGTTTTGAAATCGTCCAGCGACATGTCTCCCAGCGGAACGAGTTCGTACTTTTCTGAAATCTCTCCAAAAAGCTGCGCTTTTTTAATACTGTCAATTCCCAGCTCAGATTCCAAATTGACGTCCATTTCGACCATCTCTTCCGGATACCCCGTCTGCTCGACAACAAAATTTATCAAAAACGCGGCAAGCTCGTCTTTGAAGTTAGTTGGGAGTTGCGAGTTGACTCCGAGAGGGGCGGGAGCGGATTCCTCTTGAGGTTCGCTTTCTGGAAGCGTAACGTCACTTTCCAAACCTGCTCCGTCCGCCTTGCTGAGCAAATAATCTCTAATCGATCCCAGCGTCGGGAAGTCGTCCAAAGACATATCGTTGTCAGCTGGGGCGGAAACGTTAACGAAATGATACTTTTCGTTCAGTTCGCCCATCAACTGAGCCTTTTTAATGCTGTCGATACCCAGGTCGCCTTCCAGGTCAGCGTCCATTTCAACCATATCTTCCGGATACCCCGTCTGCTCAACAACGAACCCAATCAAGGCGGCTTCCAGTTCAGCTTTGGAAATCGCCGCGATTGCGGGAGCGGGCGCTGCCGGTTTCTCGATTTTCACTTCCGGCTTTTCGACTTTGACTTCCGCTTTCACCGCCGGTTCTACAACCGGGGGAATAACGGCTTTGTCAACAAATTCAACGTCAGGATTGACGGCTTTGGATTCTTTAATCCCCATTGCCGCGTTACGCATCTTTTCTCGACGAACTTCAGTAGCGTCAAAGAAAACAATTCGACCTTTATTCATAATTCTCTTCGAACAATTCTATTTATGAAATTTTATGAAACTGCAAATATTGTCGCCGGAACAAACGCCTATAACAGCGTCTTGCGGCATGGATTTATCTTCTTTCGGAACCTCTATATTATTATATCGGGTATAATACAGCGCGGGTTGAGTCAAGCAAGGCGACTTGCTCCACTTGCCCTGTTTGAGGTTCTCGATAGCCGCCAGGATGGATGCGGCTCCTTCAGCAAGAGGCAAATAGCCGATTTGATTGACTACTGAACCCAGCGTTGTTTTAGCGCCGTCGGCAAACTGGCGGGTTGCCATGCTAATCGCCTCAACGACAGAGGCGTCTTTTTCCGCCACGCCGTTAAAGTCGCCTTCGATAAACGACGGCATGTTTCCAGCCTTGACGCCGGCGCGCTCCATTGCCATCAAGACGTTGTCTGTTACAGAGTAACTGGAACTAACGCCAATGTCGTCTATAACAGCATGGATTTTACAACCCTGTTTGACGGCTTCGTCGTACCGCATAAGAACCAGTACGCCAACGCCTTCGCCTTGAACATAACCGTTGGCGCGGACGTCAAAGGGAGAAATTCGTCCGTCTTTTGCCCAAACGCCTTTGGACATCGCCTCGTCAATTCCGACCGGGCCGAAATCCTGCTGACCGGAAACGCAGATCATCACGTCGTTCATTCCAACGCGGAGCTGGTCGATACAGCAGGTCAGAGCCATGCCCGTCGTAGCAAACCCGCCTTCCAGGGCAACCGCGCCGCCGTGAAGGTCAAGGGACTTGGTAATTCTGGACGACAGCGCGCTGGGAGTAAACGATCCCGTCTCATCGAGCAGAGCGGGCATTTTCTTGTGCATCGCGTTGGCGAAATCTTCGATAATCTTCTCGATTTTCGCTGCGTCTGCGTTACGAGCGCGCAGCTCTTTACGGAGACATTCCTCCATCAACGGCAGCCACAAAATCAGGTTCATCT
>JAZRTH010000385.1:0-1723 GCA_045651945.1 Thermoguttaceae bacterium | reverse complement strand
GCTTCTTCAGCCGGAGCAGCGGGTTCTTCAACAGCCGGGGCTTCTTCAGCCGGAGTAGCAGGTTCTTCGACAGCCGGGGCTTCTTCAGCCGGAGCAGCGGGTTCTTCAGCAGTCGGAGCTTCTTCAGCGGGAGCGGCTTCTTCAGCAGGAGCGGCGGGTTCTTCAGCAGCAGGGGCTTCTTCAGCAGGAGCGGCAGGTTCTTCAACAGCCGGAGCTTCTTCAGCAGGAGCGGCGGGTTCTTCAGCAGCCGGGGCTTCTTCAGTGGGAGCGGCAGGTTCTTCAGCAGCCGGGGTTTCATCAGCCGGAGTAGTTTCTTCCGGGACGACTACGGCTTCTTCGACAACCGTTTCTTCAATGATTTCTTCAATAACAGCTTCAGGCGCAGGCGCTGTTGTAGCAGTTCCGGTAGACGTTGGCTGAACAGCTGGCGGCGGGCAGCCAATCAAACTTAAGGCGGCAAAACCCAAAGTCAAACTCAAAATTCTTTTCATTGCAATCTCTCCTTAGGTGAAAAATAATAAAATATGAATCGTTACGACGTAACGCCGTTGTCATTTTGACGCTTGATTTTCAGAGTCTGATTGTTAGCGAGATTATACGCTCTATTCCTGCAGAAGTTTTATAAGCAATACGCAATAAACCTCAACGACGTTCCGGAGCAAATCCAGACAAACGCAGTATGATCTCGTTGGCGGCAGTCAGTCCGAAGATGCCGGTCAGAGTTGGAAGACTCCCCAGCGGACGTCGGGCGCGCCCGCGCTGATACTCGCCGTTGACCCATTGAGCCGACGCGAGTTCAGGCTGCATTTGCTTTGCCTGACTGTCGTCTACCGTAGACGGAATGTCAGCGGGATGAATCGCCGGCAAAGACTCCTCAATCAATTGTTGGTTTATTATAGCAGATTCTTCACTAAAGATACAGGGGATAGATAGAGAAATTTTTTCTTTTTTTAGTCTTTTTCTAACTGCGGCAGCCAGGGGACATGTGCGTATTTTGTTTAATGTTCCTATTTTAATCTTTGTTGGATCTGTTCTGCACGCGGCGCCCATGCTGGAAAGAAAAGGAATTCCCGATTCCGCTAACGCTTTTATTAGCTGGACTTTCGGCCCGACGGCGTCGATGGCGTCCATGACGAAGTCCCATTTTTCTTCCGCCAGCAGTTCCCGAATATTGTTCTGGTCAACAAACAGCCGCCTGGAACTAACGCGGCAGTCCGGGTTGATGTCTTTGACGCGCCGGGCGGCGACATCGTGTTTGAACTGCCCGACAGTAGATGTCAAGGCGTAGAGCTGTCGATTGATGTTGGTTTCGTTAATCAGATCGAAGTCGACCAGAGCCAGACGCCCGACGCCGCTTCGCGCCAGCGCCTCAACCGTATACGACCCCACCGCGCCCAAGCCGATTACCAGAACGCTCGCGTTCTGTAGACGACTCAAACATTCGTCGCCCATCAACAGCCGTATTCGCGATAATCTGTCTGGCATGGGAAAAGAGTAATACCTTGTTGTCTGTTATCTAACCGCCTTATTGAAAAATCGTATTAAACTACGCTGAATTTAAATTATTCTTCCTCGATATTTACAACAACAGGCTTTTTATTTTGAACTTTTATTTTACAATGTGGAAACTGAATGATTCTTTGTCCTGTTGCAATTTCCATAACATAGTACATCTCATACTCGCCGTCCTCTACACTGGATACATCACAACAATAACTAACAA
>JAZRTH010000384.1:0-3902 GCA_045651945.1 Thermoguttaceae bacterium | reverse complement strand
TCCTTCTGTTCTGCTTGAGCGACGTCTTGAACGTCTTTCTGTTCTGTTTGAGCGGCGTCTTGAGTGTCTTTTTGTTCCTGTTTTACGGCGTCGTCTTTAGCGGCGTTGGTTTGTTCGTCATTGACGGCTTTTTCTTCTTTCTGCTGCTCGTTCTTTTTGACGGGGGCGGTTCCAAATTGGTAGTTGTAAGAGCCATAACCTCGTCTTACCGCCCGTCCCCCTCGTGCAATTTCGTAGGGCTGAGCTTGAACTTCTTTAAGAATCGCTTTACCGTCTAGCGCATCTGTGGCGGGGTCTGCAAAGGACAGGCCGCAGCATACGCTAATAATAGCGGAAGCGGACATCAAAAGCATTGACCTGTTAATCATCATGCTGCCTCACTAATGTTAAAGTATTGTGTATTCGATACGTCGATAAAAATCTCGAACCTTTCGAGATGTAACTTGTTTATAAATATCAACCTGCGGGGATTGCATATTCATCCCATCTATAATTTTATTCTATCGTAGAAATACAAACAAGAAAGATTGAAAAATTAAAATGAAATAATAGAAAAATAAGTCACTCTTTTAACGATTGCATATTATAGATAATTTAGACGCCGTCCAAAAAGCCTATCCGACTTCGTAACAAAGGTTTTAAACAAAACGATGCGGCGCCATTAGGCGCCGCACTATCCAACGCAAGCGAACTTCAAGGACCGAACTCACAACACAAGCGACCAACGGGAGCGATTATAATACGTCTCGCGCGGTAGCGCGGATTGGGGGCGGCGCCTCGCCGCATTATTCTGCGACGATGCCGTCGACTTTGGCGATGTGCAGTCGTTCGATGGCGTCTTCTCGCATTTTGTATTTGAGAATCTTGCCGGCGGCGTTTTGCGGGAACGCGTCGACGAAGTCAACGTATCGCGGGACTTTGTGTTTCGCCATCGATCGGCGAACGAAGTCCTGAAGCTCTTCCGCCGTCATGGTTTCACCCGGCTTGAGAATAACCGCAGCAAGGATTTCCTCGCCCAGGGCTTTGTCGGGAATTCCGATGACCTGAACGTCCTGAACTTTCGGGTTGGTGTAAATGAACTCCTCGATTTCCTTCGGATAGATGTTTTCGCCGCCGCGAATAATCATGTCCTTCAGACGTCCGGTAATGCGATAGTTCCCTTCTGGAGTGCGGAGCGCGAGGTCGCCGGTGTGAAGCCAGCCGTTCTCGTCGATAGCCTGAGCCGTCTCCTTGGGCATTTTATAGTACCCTTTCATGACGTGGTAGCCCCGCGTGATGAACTCGCCGATCTGGTTGTCGCCCAGCTCTTTGCCGGTTTCCGGATCGATGATCTTGTTTTCGCATTCCGGCAAGTCGCGGCCGACGCCGGTAACGCGGTCTTCAATCGGGTCGGACGTCGTTGACATTGTACAGCCGGGGGACGCCTCCGTCTGCCCGTAGACGATTGTAATTTCCGTCATGTGCATCTTGTCTATAACGTCGCGCATAACGGCAATCGGGCAAGGCGACCCAGCCATGATGCCGGTTCTCATGTACGAGAAATCCGTCTTGGGGAAATCGGGATGCCCCAGCATGGCGATAAACATCGTCGGGACGCCGTGGAAGCACGTAATCTTTTCCTGGTTGATGCACGCCAGCGCCGGTTTGGCGGAGAAGTACGGCAGCGGATTGAGCGTCGCGCCGTGCGTCATGGATGCGGTCATCGCCAAAACCATGCCAAAGCAGTGGAACATGGGCACCTGAATCATCATGCGGTCTGCGGTGGACAAGTCCATGCGGTCGCCGATGCATTTGCCGTTATTGACAACGCCGTAATGGGTAAGCATGACGCCCTTGGGGAATCCCGTCGTGCCGGAGGTGTACTGCATGTTGCACACGTCGTGAATGTTAACCGCGGCGGCGCGCCGGCGCAGTTCTTCCATCGGAACGCCCTTCGCCTTGGTCAGCGCTTCTTCCCACGTAATCGCGCCTTTGGTCGAGAACCCGACGGTAATCACGTTTCTCAAAAACGGCAGGCGTTTGGCGCGAAGCGGGTCGCCGGACTTCGTCTGTGACAGTTCCGGACACAGTTCGTTAATAATCCCGGCATAGTTGGAATCACGGAATCCCCGTTCCAGAACGAGCGTATGGGTGTCGGACTGCTTGAGCAGGTATTCCGCCTCGGCGATTTTGTACGCTGTGTTGACTGTTACAAGAATCGCGCCGATTTTGGTCGTCGCCCAAAACGCGATGTACCATTGCGGCAGGTTCGTCATCCAGACGGCAACTTTTTTGCCCGGCGTTACGCCCATGGCGATAAGCGTTCGAGCGAACCGGTCGACGTCGTCGCGAAACTCCGAGTACGTGCGGGTATAGTCCAGCGTCGTGTATTTGAACGCCAGCTGATCCGGGAAAATTTCAACCATCGTGTCGAGAACTTGAGAGAACGTCTTTTCGATCAGCGTCTCTTTCTTCCAGACGTATTTGCCGTTATGAGCGTTGTTGTCGTACAGCGGCGTATTGGCGCGCGCCAGTTCAAACTGGCTCATGTAGTTGACAAAGTGCGGGAAGACAATATCCAAATCGGAGATTTCGTCCCATTTCGGATCCCATTCGATGGAAATGAACCCGTCGTAGTTGAGGGACCGCAAGCCGTTCATGATGTCTTCAATCGGCAGCGAGCCTTCCCCGACCAGCGACAGTTCGTTTGCGCTTTGCGAGTCTTTAATGTGAACGTGACGAATATACGCGCCGAGGTTTTTCACCGTAATTTCCGGGGCTTCGCCGCAAACGCGGAACGGGTGATGGAGATCCCACAACGCCGCCAGATTGTCGCTGACGAAGGACTCAAACAGAGTGCGCAGCTTGGCGGTGTCTGCGTAAATCCCAACCGTCTCGATCAGCAGAACGACGTTCGCGTCTTGCGCCAGCGGGAGAACCTGTTCCAAAAACGGAACGATGTTGGATTCGTCGCCGGTAATCGCCTTGAGGCGAATAAACGGGGTCTTAAGCCGTTTGGCGGCTTCGATGCACAGCTTGAGTTCTTCCTGCGCTGTCTGGGCGTCCTCGGAGATGTCCGAGACGAGGTCAATACAGGAGAATTCCAGCTCGTTTTCTATCGCCCGGCGATAAATGGACGTCAAACGACTGGGCTGCGACGGGTCGAGCAGCGGCTTGACGTCGTGAATTTCAATCCCGTTGAACTTGTATTCGACGGCAATGTCGATAAACTCGTCGATGCCGTAATTATTCCATCTGTTAGTGGAAAAGGACAGTTTCATTCTTTCTCCTCCTCATCGTAGCAAATCTTGTTTAAGGCGTTGATATAGGCGCGAATGGCGGCTCCGATAATGTCCGTCGAAACGCCTTTTCCGGAATAGAGTTTTCCGCGCGAACGAAGCCGAACGACGCTCGACCCGACCGCTTCCCGTCCTTCTGTAACAGCTGAAATTTTAAAATCGTCCAGTTCAAAGTGACGCCCGACGATGTTTTCAATCGACATAAACGCCGCGTCTACCGGACCGTCGCCGATGCTGAACCCCTGAACCTCTTCGCCGTCTTTGACCAGAATCACGTTTGCCATGGCGGAAATTTGGTTTCCGCTGTTGATGACAAAGCTCTTAAGCTGGTATACCGGCGGCGCCTGCAGAGCAACCGTTGCAACAATCGCGTCGAGATCCTTCAAGCCGATTCCGACCTTCTTTTTCTCGGAAATACGACCGACTTCTTCGTAGACCTTGCCCAGGTCGTCGGCGGACAAATCGTATCCCAAATGGGCGACCGCCGACGCGACGGACTCCATGTCGTCTGCCGCGGACAGGAGGAACAGTTCAGGCTGATCCGCCGAGCGAGTTGCCAGTTCTCGGGTTGTGGCGACTTCCTGTTTGTCCTGAATGATTTCCGATATCGTTGTAACAATCTTG
>JAZRTH010000383.1:0-1643 GCA_045651945.1 Thermoguttaceae bacterium | reverse complement strand
ATACAGACGTCCTGACTCGCGAACAGCGCGGCAACGGCGGCAACCAGATCCACTTCGGCGTCGACGGCTTGGACTACGTCGGTCAGCAATGGGCAAACACCGCTGAAAAGATGCTCAAGAGAGATTAACGTGTATATTTCTCTATTGCCAAAATTATTCTTTTTCTGTATAATTACGGAAAATTTTGTATAGCAAACAAGAACCGGATGAGATCGGCTCTCTCCGGTTTGCTAAACGTACAATTCAGGAAATCATTATGGAACTTTACCTTTGGCTTGGTTTTTTGGGCATCGTATTTATTATGCTTGCCCTCGATTTGGGAGTATTTAATCGAAAAGCGCACGTGATGGGCATTCGCGAGTCCCTGAGCTGGACGGCAGTCTGGATTTTTATGGCTTTGCTGTTCAACGTAGGCGTTTTTTTCATCTACGCGTATGATATCGGCGGAATTGACGATCATTACCATCATCATAACGTTACTGCCAGTGAAGAAGCTGCAGCGGCAGGCAATCCTTCTTTTAAGATTGGCGAATACAACGCTCAGCGAGGGAAAACCGCCGCGATTGAGTATCTTACCGGGTATCTGGTCGAAAAATCCCTGTCGTTAGACAACATCTTCGTTATCAGTCTGATTTTCTCGTATTTCGCCATTCCGCCGATTTATCAGCACAGGGTTCTGTTCTGGGGTATTTTAGGCGCGCTGATTCTCCGAGGGTTGATGATTTTCCTCGGCGCGGAGCTATTGGAAAAGTTCGATTGGATGATTTACTTCTTCGCCGGCATGTTGTTTGTAACAGCGGTGAAAATGCTGCTGGCGGACACCGAGGAAATTGATCCGGATGAAAACCCGGCGGTTAAGATGGCGCGAAAGATTCTGCCGGTGTCGTCTGGAATCAACGGCGAGCATTTTTTCTGCCGGGAAAACGGCTTGCTGATGATGACCCCGCTGTTTTTGGCTCTGCTTGTCATTGAAACCAGCGACGTTATTTTCGCCGTCGATTCCATTCCCGCCATTTTCGGCATTACGCACGACCCGTTCCTGGTCTTTACGTCCAATATTTTCGCTCTGCTGGGACTGCGGTCTTTGTACTTCGCCCTCTCCGCCATGATGTCCAAGTTCCATTACCTCAAATACAGCTTGATCGTCATTCTGCTGTTCGTCAGCTTTAAGATGTGCGCCGGCGGCGTATTCAAAGATTACATCGAAGCCAAAGACCTCAAAGACGTCATGACCTGGATTTCCCTCGGCGTGATCGTCGTTGCGATGGGAGCAGGAATTATGGCGTCGTGGCTTTGGCCGCCCAAAGAACCGGAAGCTGTTGCAGCTGAGGGAGCGGAGGAAAAGATTGAAGAATAGTTGCGTTATCGCATTATAAGTTAAGAACGCAGAAAACGCAGACTCCTCGCAGACAACGCAGAGACAATCGAACATGTGTCAATTACGCCCGTTGGGCTATGACACGATGTTCGATTGTTTTTTAAATATAATTTGTTTATTTCTTTTAGGTAATTGACCCAATTCTGGACTGATGTATAATACTTATATGAACTTCAAGTCCTATGAATTGCTGATTAAAACCGAAAATGCGGCAAGGAAATATGTGTTGGGATTTTGCTTCAAAAACCAACAACGTTTTTGCCCC
>JAZRTH010000382.1:0-8636 GCA_045651945.1 Thermoguttaceae bacterium | reverse complement strand
AGTAGGCAGTAGGCAATAGGCAGTAGTGAGGAGTAGACGCGAAGCGTTCCACGACGAGAATAAAGGGGTTTTCAGCTATTTTGAACTTGTATAAATCCGAAACTCTGTTATAATATGAGGGATTAGAGAATTGTTTTTTTGTGGCGCTTTGCGTCCTACTGCCTACTGCCTCTTGCCTACTGCCTTTAATCCCCATGCTTCACGCAATAATTATGGCTGGCGGGAGCGGTTCTCGACTCTGGCCGGAAAGCCGGGCGAACCATCCCAAACAACTGCTGAAAATCGGAGCGGATACGCCGCTGATTCGTCAGAGCGTTGACCGCATTCAGACTTTGATCCCTCCGGAACGGATTTATCTGTCAACTAATGCTCGGCTGGCGAAGCCGCTGCTGGACGCCGTCGAGGTTCTTCCGCCGGAATCCGCTATCGTGGAACCGGCAGGTCGAAACACAGCCGCCTGCATCGCTCTGGCGGCGGTGCATTGCTTGAAAAAAGACCCGGACGCGACGATGGTGATTCTCACCTCCGACCATCGAATCGCTCCGGAATCGGAGTTTCAAAACTGCGTCAAGGCGGCGGCGGAACTGGTTGAGCAAGACCCGACCCGGCTGATTACCTTTGGAATCGTCCCGCGCTGGCCGTCAGAGTCCTACGGGTATATTCACCGCTGTTCCGGATCCGGCGAAGTCGTCAATGGCGTGAACGTCTATCCGGTCAAAGAGTTCAAAGAGAAACCGTCGCGCGACGTGGCGGAGACGTTCCTCAAAGACGGGCATTATTTCTGGAATTCCGGCATGTTCGTCTGGAAAGCTCAAACGATTCTGGACAATATCGCCCAATTTGAACCGGAACTCGGCGCGGCGTTTGACGCGATCGCCAAAGCGTGGGATTCCGACCCGGAAACGCGGCAAAAGGTTTTGGCTCAGCAGTTCTCCGCCATGAAAAGCATCTCCATCGACTACGCCGTCATGGAACGTTCTCCCAACGTCAGCGTTGTTGAAGCGTCGTTTGACTGGGACGACATCGGTTCCTGGACGTCGCTGGAACGGCTTTCCAAGCAGGACGAACAGGGAAACACGATTCAGTGCAAGCGATACGTCTGCGTCGATACAGAAGGGACAATCGTCCGCTGCAGCGATCCCAATCATCTTATTGCCACCGTCGGCGTGAGAGACCTGGCGATTATCGAAACCCCGTCCGCGACGTTGGTCATCAACAAAAAGAACGAAGAAGCCGTCCGAAAAGCCGTCGAACAGATTAAGGAAAACGACTGGACGCAGTGGCTGTAGGGAGTTGCGAGTGATTGGAAGGCGGTAATGGAGCGACTAACAGGAGCGGAATTACGCAGTTCGCCAAAGGCGAACCGAAACGCTGGTAATACCATTGGTTTATAGCCATTCCAACATTTTGTTCGCCGTTCCGGCGAATGCGTAATTCCGTTCGCCGTTGGCGAACTCCATTACCGCCTTTCATCTTCTGGTTGACCGCAAGTATATGATTCTACCGTCAGTTGGCAGGCGTTTGAAATAATCAACGCTCGTTGTTCCTCTCGTTCGGCGCCTTGCCAACTTCGTTGTCGATTATTCAACCGTAAACCAAGGAGATGAAATATGACTTGCACAATTTACAATCACGCTCTTAACCGGGAAATGGATCGTCTGTTTGACAACCTTCTGGAACGAACCGGTCTGATTCAGGGCGACCGCTACGCTTCCATTCCCGTTTGCATCTGGGAAGAACCTGATCGATACTGCATTGAACTGGACTTGCCGGGCGTTAAAAAAGAAGATATTCAGGTGTCCGTTCAGAAGGGTATGCTCCGCATTACCGCTCAACGCCATTGTGAAGAAGTTGAGAACCGCAAATGCTGGCGTGACGAACGACTTTATGAGAAGTTCGAACGTGCGTTTACGCTGCCGGATTCTGTCGATACCGAAAACATCGATGCGGAGTTCGTCAACGGCGTTCTGATTCTCTATCTGAAGAAAAAACCGGAATCGAATCCGACCCCGGTGCAGATAAAGTAGGGAGCGTCGAGTGATTGGAAGGCGGTAATGGAGTTCGCCAAAGGCGAACGGAATTACGCATTCGTCGGAACGACGAACAAAATGTTGGAACAATTATAAATCAATGGTATTACCAGCTTTTCGGTTCGCCTTCGGCGAACTGCGTAATTCCGCTCACGTTGTTCGCTCCATTACCGCCTTTCAATCTCCTCTTAATCAAACAGATAGTTATATTTCCCCGGCGTCATGAGGTCAAACTTGACCTGGCGGACGAATTCTTTGCAGCCGGCTTGACGCTGAATTTCAATCAGCGCGCCAATCTGTTCCTGAGAAACGTAAGCGGCGATGCCGGCGAGTTTCTTTTCCAGCAGTTCTTCCGAAACGGTCGTACGCATGTCGGGCGGGGTAAGGAAATCGCTGTAGGTGGCGTACTCGTACAGAACGGGGAAATCTTCCAGCGGAGCGCCCAGTTCTGGCCAGATGTTGCCCGTCGCGTGGAAGACGCTGATAATCATCTCGTTGTGAGCTGTGCGGTGATCCGGGTGAATGTCGGTGCAGGACGGCAGGAAGATTCTCGTCGGTCGAACCAGACGCAGCAGGGCGGTGTAGGAGTTCTGCAATCCCGTCGCGCCGCTGATAACCGTCGGGCCGGGCTGGTCAGTAAAGAAATGCCCGGTGAACTGGTCGACGCCGCTGTCGTGGAATCCGAGGAAGTGCAGATGATCCTGTTCCAAGCCCATGGCGGAGAACGACGCTTCCGCTTCCTGCTGACGAATGGCGGCAATGCAGTTGCGATGTTCTGGACGGCAATATCCGCTTTCGCCGTTG
Source organism: Thermoguttaceae bacterium (assembly GCA_045651945.1). GTDB lineage: Bacteria > Planctomycetota > Planctomycetia > Pirellulales > Thermoguttaceae > RUG11551. Next base: position 5,802 of record JAZRTH010000382.1, on the reverse strand, counting down.
GTTGTAATGGCGGCGTGAACGTTGATCCCGTCGTTGAGAGCCGCAAGGAACGTCAGCCCGGCGCCGAGAATGATGTCGTCGTCGTGCGGAGCGAGGAAAAGCCACGTTTCCTTCTCGTCTTTCCAGTCAACCCAGACGTCTGCCGGGTTTTCGGATGTAATAACCTGTTTGTCTTCTGTTAGTCGTTGGTAAATGGTCATGGTAGTTAAGTAGTAGTTGAGAGTAACAAGTGGATGAAAGGCGGTAATGGAGTGAGCGGAGCGAACGGAATTACGCATTCGCCGTTAGGCGAACTTGTCAATGCGTTCATTTTTTGGTTCGCCTTCGGCGAACTGCGTAACTCCGCTCCTGTTAGTCGCTTCGTTACCGCCTTTCATTTTTAATTATCTAAACGGCTTTAAGGCTCTTTTGAACAGCCCGAGGCAATACGCGATTGTCATGCCGTAGTTGGTAATCGGGACGTTTTGGCGTTTACAATGCAAAATTCGTGACAAAACCGCCTTGCGGTTAGTCATGCACGCTCCGCAATGAATAACCAGTTTATAGGCGGACAAATCCTCCGGGAAATCTGCGCCCTGAACGTGATCGAAAACGAGATCGCCGCCAACGCGCTTGCGAATTAAGTTTGGTATTTTGACTCGACCGATGTCGTCGCCGATGGGGTGATGCGAACAGCTTTCCGCAATCAGAATTCTGTCGCCCGGCTTGAGCGTTTCGATTGTTTTCGCGCCGTCGGCAAATGCCTCCAAGTCCCCTTTGAATCGGGCGAATAGAACCGAAAAGCCGGTCATTGGGACGTCTTCCGGAACGAGTTTGGATACGGACGCAAACGCCTGCGAGTCCGTTACAACCAGTTTCGGCTTGACCTTTAAACTATTGAGCGCAAACTCCAGCTGGGATTCTTTGACAACAACGCAGCAGCAGGCGTTATCCAGCAAATCGCGAATCGTCTGAACTTGCGGGAGAATGATTCTGCCCTTGGGCGCTTCCTTGTCAATTGGGACGACCAGCACGACGACGTCGTTTGGCTCAACCATGTCGCCCAGCAGGGACGGCGTGTTGATCCATTCCTCCGGGGCGGCGGCGAGAATCGCCTGACGAACGGTTGTCAGCGACGTTGCAGCCGTTTCTGGAACGAGCGTTGTTTCGACAACCTGTCGAACCATTGGAACGGACTCAAGGCGGGAAACCAGCTCAGCATTTGGCGCAGCGACGTCGCATTTATTAAATACGACGACAATCGGCGTGTTGCGGCGGGAGAACTCGTCAACCAGCGATTGCTCGAAGTCCGTCCATTCGCCAGCGGCAGCGACGATAATCGCTAACTCGGTTCTATCGAACAACTTGCGCGTCTTTTCAATTCGCATCTGCCCTAACGCGCCCTGATCGTCCACCCCAGCGGTGTCAATAAACACGACCGGACCCAGCGGCAAAAACTCCATGGTCTTTTCGACCGGGTCTGTCGTTGTACCCGCGACGGGAGAGACAATCGATACGTCCTGACGCGTCATGCAGTTGAGCAAACTGCTCTTGCCGGCGTTGCGGCGTCCGAAAATTCCAATATGAAGACGCAGAGACTTAACCGTAAGCAACTGTGAGCTTTGCGAAAAGCTCGCGTCTCCCGGTTTGTCTATATTATTGTTAGCGTCTTGAGGCAAATTCTCGCTGTTCATATCGGACTCCTGACTGTTGAACGCGATGAGCTTGTTATTCTGGGGTGAACTCGACTTTCGGGGCGGCTGCCCAGAGTTCTTCCAAGCGGAAATGCTCGCGGGCTTCGTCGACGAACAGGTGGACGACGACGTCGCCGTAGTCCAGCAGAATCCAGCGGCTGTCCTGATAGCCCTCGATTCCAAGGCGTCGGTCGTTCATTTCCTTCTCGAAAACGCGGTCGATTTCTTCCGACATGGCGTGAAGCTGACGTCGGCTGGAGCCGGACGCAATAACAAAGTAGTCAAACGCTGTCGACAGTTCTCGCATATCCAAAATTACAACATCGCGGCCGCGGTTGTCGGAGCAAATCTGAGCAGCCATTTTGGCTCTGTCCAAAGCGGTCGCATCTCGCGGAAGAATGCGCTGTTCCGGATTCAAAACGTCTTCGGAAGGGTTCTCTTGGTTGTTATTTTTGTCTTCTGACATCTTTTTTGATTCCTGTTTGGAAAAACAAAGTAGTAAAAATAATCCAACTTTTCTATTATAACGCATTAAACAAGAAAAGAAAAGGGCAAAAACCGGGCAGATTGTACCGAATTTTAGGAAAATAACGAGTTTTAGATAAAATTTAAAGCGATTTTTTGGGGAAAGCGCTTTATTTTTTATTTAATTTGATTATGATTAAGCTATAATGTTTGTGATTCGTAAAAGAATCGCCGGATACAACAAACATAAAATATAATTATATCTGTACGGAGAAAGAAAATGTTTCAGCGAAATGCATGGGCAAGCATAACGGCGTTGTGCGTCTGCTCATTGGCGCTTTGTATTTCTCAGTCAAGCGCTCAGGAAAAGGTATTAAAACAATATTACGGCAACGGCGTTCACGCGTACTATTCCGGTAATTATGCCGAAGCATTTGATTTGCTTAGCAAGCCAATCAATGCCAAAATTGAAGACCCCAGACCGTATTATTTCCGTGGTTTTGCATTGATGGAACTGGGGCGTCCAGAACAGGCCGTAAAGGATTTCAAAGCCGGGGCTGAGCTGGAACTCAAAGACACCACCGGTCGTTTCCCTGTCAATTTTGCTCTGGAACGCTGCCAGGGAAAAGCTCGACTTGCTCTTGAAAGCGCACGCGCTGAAGTTCAGTTAGCTGCATTCCAACGCCGCGCCAAATACAGCGACACGATTTATAACAGCCGCCTGCAAGATCAAAAAGCAACGATCATTCCTGATAATCTTGATTTGTCTGGAAGCGCTCTTGATCTTGACGATGCAGACTCAGTAATTAATGACGACGCGGACAACGGCGATTCTTTGTTGGATACCGGCGATGACGCAACTAACGAACCGGCTGACGATAACAACGATCTGTTTGGCAACGATGACGCGGCTGCGGACGAGCCTGATCCGTTCGGAAGCGCAAACGAAGACAATAAAGCTGAGGACGAACCGGCTGGTAATGACGACGTCTTTGGAGACAATGACGACGCTTTTGGAGACAATGACGACGCTCCTGCTGATAAAGCCGACGACAGCGATCCGTTTGGAACAGACGACGCCGAGGACAAACCCGCTGCTGATACTGACGACGCCGACCCGTTCAGCGTTGACGACGCTGCGGCGGATGAACCAGCTGACGCTGCCACCGACGCTGACCCGTTCGGAAACGAAGACGAAGAGAAAGACAATTCTCCATTAGACGCTGCTGATGACGCAGCTGCAGACGATGCTGCTGACGACGCTGCCGATGACGCAGCTGCGGAAGAACCCAAAGACAATGACGCTGTTGAAGATGAGGATCCCTTCGCAGAGGAAACTCCGGAAGAAACGAAAGACGCTGAACCGCTCAAAAACGCCAATTTGGACGAGGACGCTGCCGACGCCGCTGACGCTGCTGATGACGCCGCTGCGGACGACGCTGACAACGCTGCGGACGACGCAGACGCTGCAGAGGATAATGCTGATGAAGCCGCTCCTGTGGACGACGCTGACGCTGCCGAAGACAAAGCTGAAGACGAAGATCCCTTTGATTTCTGATTTTCTCAGAAAACAGGATTGACTGATTCAGAATCTACTTGCTGAAACATAAGACGCTGTTATTTGACAGCGTCTTTTTTATTGTCCTTTCAGCTTGACAGAAACGCAAGTTCCCTTGCCGTCAGTGGATTCGACAGTCAGTTTAGCGCTGTGCATTTGAGCGATTTTACGAGCCTTGCATAGACCGAATCCCAGACCGCGATTTGCCTGGCGGGCGGAATAATACGGGTCAAAAGCGTGTTCCTTGTCTTCGTCTGTCATACCGGGACCGTTGTCTGCAACGCTTATTACAACGTCGTTTTCGACAACTTCAACCGATACTCCAATTCGTTTGTCAAAATCGCGGCTGTCGTTTTCCAGAGCTTCCATAGAATTACGTATCAAAGCAGAAAACAGAACGTTCATCTGGCTGGAATCCGCCTTTACAATCGGCTTTGAATTCGGCTCAGAGAAATCCAGATGAATGTTTTTTTCAGAACAGGATTTGGAAAAAGAATCGACAACGCTTCGAAGCAGTTTTAACACGTTAAGATTATCTAAAACCGGAACGGGCGGACAGGCGTACAAACGGATGTCTGCAATCAAATCTCCTGCCCTTTTGACTTCTGAATAGATGTCAGCCAAGTCCCGCCGAAGCTGGGCGTCTGACGTTGTCTTCATCAAAAGCTGAACCCGTCCGCCAATACTGGCCAACGGGTTGTTTAGCTCATGACCTATTCCCGCTGCGAATTCCGCCAGTTTGCGTTCCAGATAAACTGTTTGATCAGAATTCAAAGAACCGGAACTGGCGTTTTCCTTTTGCATTTTCAACTAACAAAGTCAGCTGGGAATAATATCAAAAATCGTGTAAAATCAGCTTTGCACGTCAATGTTTAATTTGCCGCAGACGTTGCGGAGCAGGTCGTCAATATCAAACGGCTTTCGCATGAAGTCGTCTGCTCCCGCTTGACGAAGTTCGTCGATGCGGTTTTCTTCAACCATGCCGGAAATGCAAATAATTTTGCAATCGTTCATGGAACTGTCAGAACGAACTCGCTGGCAGACTTCCTTTCCATTGATATCAGGAAGCATAATATCCAAAATCATGATTTCAGGATGAAAATCCTTAACCATCATGCCGGCGCCGAAACCGTTATTGACGGTGCAAACTTCAAATCGACCGTCACGCATAAAAACGTCTTTCATCAAATCGACCAAGTTTGCATCGTCGTCGACGATAAGCAGCTTGTGTTTTCCTGTATCCAAAGAATCTGTCGGAATGCCGTTCTCACGCATGAACGCTAAAAGGCAATCGTGTGGAATCCGTCGAAATTTACTGCCAGGGACGCGGAATCCTTTCAGCTGCCCGGAGTCAAAACAGCGAATAATTGTCTGCTGACTGACCTTGCAGATTTTCGCGGCTTCGCCGGTTGTGTAAACTGTTTTTGTTGTCATCAGTGTTTCCTAACCTTCCTGGTCTGTCCTTATGACCATCAGGGCGTAAAATATATTATTTTCAGACTGCAATATCAATCTACGCTAATCGAACCGCTTGTCTGAAACCAGTGATTTCTTTTGTAAATGCCTCTTTTATCTCAAATTCTTCAACTTACAAAATCAAGCTGAAAAAACGGCAAAAGAAGAATATTTAAAGATTATAGCTAAAAAACGAAAAATGCACAACACCAATTTGCGCTTACTTTCTATTCTAGTTAAAATCGTTAAAATCGGAATAAGTATAATTTACGCTATTTTCGCGTTTTTGTCAAGTAAAGAGGAGGACAATTTTCGCTAATTTCTCGAAAATTTAAAAATTATCCAGATTGTAAATTGAGAATTTTGGTAAACAGAAATACTGAAAGTTGAAATATGAATTATTGTAAATTCAAGCAAGCATGAGAGTTGGAGTAATTTAATAAAAAAGGCGAGATAAAAAGATGATTAAAATTCTTAAATCTCGCCTTTTAACTATTTTTAAAATTTTATTCAATTACCGCGCGCAAATCAGATTCCATGGCGTCAAGACGATTTTGCAGAACGGCAACGCCAGCGTCAACGTCTTGAGATTCTTCCGGCGGAAGACACGTAAACATATAGAATTTAATTTTCGGTTCTGTGCCTGACGGT
>JAZRTH010000381.1:0-1040 GCA_045651945.1 Thermoguttaceae bacterium | reverse complement strand
AGATGGAACTGTCCGGGGCGGACGACTGGCCGCTGGGGTTCCTGATGATCGACGTCGACAATTTCAAGAGAATCAACGACAACTTCGGGCACGCTGCTGGAGACGTCGTTCTTCAAAACGTCGCGGAGCTTCTGCGCTCAGCCGTTGGCGAGACTGGCTACCTGGCGCGGTACGGGGGAGACGAGTTCTGCGTTCTGCTGCCCCGAACGTCAAGAGAACAAACCTCCGCTATGGGCGAGACGCTGCGTCAGGCGATAGAATCTCAACCGTTAAATGTGAGCGCTCCAGATTCGTCCGTTCCGGTTGGCATGAACGTTACATTGAGCATAGGCGCGATTTGCGCCCAAAATCGAGAGACGACAATCGACCAGATTCTCACCGCGGCAGACGCCGCCATGTATCAGGCGAAACAGGCGGGCAAGAACCGCGTTGAGATGGGGGAGATTAGCTGTTAGCTATTAGCTTCTAGCTGTTAGCTTGGAATCTTGTAGTTCTTTGCGTTATTTTTAAAGTCTGAAGCTAAAATTACCAAGCTCGTAGCTAGAAGCCAGGGGCTAGAAACCCTATTTCGTTACTGACGGCTGGTCAGTCGTCGGTTCTGAGTTTTCGATGCGGACTGCCGGAGTGGAATTGTCCTTCTGATTGTCTCCGTTAACATAGTATTTGTTAAACAGAGCGAATCCGATAAGCATCAAGACCAGAACGACAATCCAGAACCAAAACCAAAACGGCGACTCGATGGGATCGTCTTCCTGAACGCTGTTGTTCTCCCTTGCGTTGAGATTGTTTTGCTCAACGTCGGATTTTTTATCTTTCGACATGATATATTTCTCCTGTTGAAAATTGCTTTATTGAAAATGATACTTAACGATGGGATTAGTTCACACGTCTTTTAGGCGTGTGTGTAAGAATCAAATCAGAAGCGGAGAATTAATCTGAGGTCGAACATACGCCTTATCTGCTTTTATGGAAGAATGTCCAGTATATACAACAACGTTGTACAAACAGGGCGACGAAAAAGACCCTAAAGAATCGAAATT
>JAZRTH010000380.1:0-1439 GCA_045651945.1 Thermoguttaceae bacterium | reverse complement strand
GCAATTAGCAATGAGCAATTGACTCAAGAGGAGCCGACGCCGGAACCGGAGCCAACTCCGGAGCCAATTGCCGAGCCGGAACCCGCGCCAGCGTCAACTCCTCACACCTCACTCCTCACTTCTAACTCAACAGAGCCAATCGCAGAGCAAGCAACCGAGACCCCATCCGCTCCTCACTCATCACTCCTCACTCCTAACTCAAGCGCCTATCCGCCAGAACCAATCCCCGCCCTGACCAACAAGACCGTCTGGGTTTTGGATTCTCACGCGATTCTGTATCAGGTCTTTCATGCGATTCCGGAAATGACGACGCCGGACGGTCAGGCGATTAACGCGGTCTACGGCATGACGCGAGATTTGCTGGCGTTGATGGAAACGCATCGACCGGACTATCTGATGGCAGCGTTCGACCTGCCGGCGCCGACGGTGCGTCACAAGCGGTACGACCAGTACAAGGCAAACCGCAAGGAAATGCCGGTGGACTTGCAGTCGCAGATTGCCAAGTCGCACGAGCTGCTTGACGCCTGCGCCATTCCCGGCTTACAGTTTGAGGGGTACGAGGCGGACGACATTCTCGCGACCGTCGCTCAAACGGTCGAACTGGCGGGCGGTCAGTGCGTCCTTGTAACAGCCGACAAAGACAGCCGTCAGCTGCTCTCCGACAAGGTTCAGATTTACCTCATCAGGAAAAACAAGTTCTATACGGAATCGGATTTGATGGCTGACTGGGGCGTTACGCCTCAGCAGGCGATTGACTTTCAGGCGATGGTCGGCGACGCGTCCGACAACGTGCCGGGCATCCCAAAAATCGGGCCGAAAACGGCGACCGCTTTGCTGCAGCAGTTTGGGACGCTGGAAGAAATGCTCAAGCATACAGACCAGATCAAAGCGAAGGGAACTCGAAAGAACGTTGAGGAAAACGTCGACAACGCCCGACTGAGCAAGGAGCTTGTAACGCTGCATACCAACGTCCCGATTAACATCCCGTGGACGGCGGCGCAGTGCCGCGGACCCAGGGAGTCTGAAATTATCGCTCTGATGAAAAAATGGGGGTTCCGCTCTCTAATCGGCAAGGCGGCGAAGGTCTGTGAATCGTATCGCGACATGGAGTATTACGAGTCAGTCGCGCCTGACCCCAACGCAGACGAATACGACGACGCCCAGGCGGATTTCGACGACTTGTCACAACTCGTTCCGTCGGAGCAGAAGGTTCAGATTCAGACGCAGTTGATTGATTCTCCCGCTGCGCTGGACGCTTTGGCAGACCAGCTTTCCAAAGCCCCGATGATTGCTCTGGCGGCGTTCGGCGACGCGCCGGGCGTCAATTCAGACGTCCCCGCCAGAGAACAGACGCTTATCGGGCTGGCGCTGGCAACGACCGAAAACGTCGGGTATTATCTGCCCTTCAACGCGGCGCAGACCCAGCTTTTGGAACAGAA
>JAZRTH010000379.1:0-3246 GCA_045651945.1 Thermoguttaceae bacterium | reverse complement strand
CATTGAAGGCCGCCGCGCCACAGAAGTCATCCTCGGCATTTACCAGTCCGCTGAAACCGGCAAGCCCGTTCAGCTCCCGCTGGTCAAAGACCCGGTTCTCAAAGCAAGAAAGAACGGAAAGGTTACCTGATAACCCTTCGTTAATCGCTTGCGCCAATTGCTAATTGCTAATTGCAAATTGCTAATTTACCATGACGTCGTTATTTTCAGAATCCGAATCGGAAAATCGGGCGAAGGCTCTGCCGCTGGCGGCAAGAATGCGTCCGAGAACGCTGGCAGAATTTGTCGGTCAGGAGTCTTTCCTGGGAGAGGGAAAGCTCTTGCGCCGATTGATTCTGGCGGACCGGGTCGGTTCTGTTATCTTTTTTGGCCCACCGGGCACGGGAAAAACGACGTTGGCGCAGCTGCTGGCGACGGAAACGAACTGTCACTTCCAGCAAATCTCCGCTGTTACATCCGGGGCGAAGGAACTCCGCGACGTCCTCTCGCACGCCTACGATCTGCTCAGCCAAACCGGGAAGCGGACGCTGCTGTTTGTAGACGAAATCCACCGGTTCAACAAATCCCAGCAGGACATTCTCCTTCCGGACGTTGAAAACGGGATTGTTACGCTCGTCGGCGCGACGACGGAAAACCCGTACTTTACGGTCAACAACGCTCTGCTCAGCCGAAGCCGAATCTTTCAGTTCCAACCCCTGACGAACGACGACATCAAGACGATTCTTCATCGGGCGATTGAAGACAAAGAACGCGGTTTGGGGAATTGGAACATCAACCTTCACGACGACGCTGCGGACTTTCTGGCGGAACTGTCCGAGGGAGACGCGCGCCGGGCGTTGTCTGCGCTGGAAATCGGCGTTCTGTCAACCATGACAGACCCCATCGAGTTCACGCGGGAACTGGCGGCGGAATCCATGCAGAAAAAAGCCGTTCAGTACGACCGCGACGGGGATCAGCATTACGACACGATTTCCGCGTTGATTAAATCCGTTCGCGGGTCAGACGCCGACGCGGCGATTTACTGGCTGGCGAAAATGCTCGAAGGCGGCGAGGATTTTCGGTTCCTCACCCGGCGGCTGATAATTCTCGCCAGCGAAGACATCGGCAACGCCGACCCGTACGCTCTGCAAATGGCGGTCGCCTGCTCGCAAGCCTGCGAACAGATTGGTCTGCCGGAAGCTCAGCTCGTTTTGGCGCAAACAACAATCTATCTGGCGTTGGCGCCCAAGTCCAATTCCGCCACAATGGCAATCGGCGCGGCGAGAAGCGACGTCCGAAACGGAAGAACAATTCCCGTTCCCCGACACTTGCGCGACGGGCATTACAGCGGCGCAAAAAAGATGGGCAACGCTATCGGATACAAGTACGCTCACAACTCGCCAGACGGCATCGCTCAACAGGACTATTTGGGCGTTGACAAAGAGTATTACATTCCCACAGACCGCGGATACGAAAAACAAATGGCGGCGCGGCTGGAGTTTATTAAAAAGAAATTGAAGGGGGAGGAATAAACCATGGCGGAACAGTTCGACCCGTATTATCAATGGTTGGGAATCCCTCAAGAGGAACGACCGATTAACAAATATCGACTCCTTGCGCTGCAAGTCTTTGAATCCGACGAAGACGTTATCGCCAACGCCGCCGACCGACAGATGGCATACATTCGTACGTTTCAAAGCGGCGCTCATTCCGCCGAGTCGCAAGCGCTGCTCAACGAGCTTTCCAGCGCCCGGGTTACTCTGCTCAACAAACAGTCCAAAGCGGAATACGACCAGCAGCTTCGCCAGACGCTGGGCGCTCGAGAATTGCGTTCAACGCCCCCGCCGATTCCGCCCGCTCCGGGACATAATACCGCTCTGCCCGTTCCCCCGTTAGCTCCGCCTACGCCGGGACAGAATCCGCCGTCTGCCGCTCCGCCCGCCCCGCCGGTAGTTCAGCCGCCGGTGCAGAAACTGGCAAGCTTTAATTTTTCTAAAACCGACAAGTCCAAAGAGAAAAAGGGAGAAAAGCTTAAAGAGAGAAAAGGCAAACGTAAAACGGCAAAATCCCGTTTTTTGAAAACAATTGCTGTTTTCCTGGTTCTGATTGCCTCCGCGATTCTTTACTTTGCCATCTCGGGAACGCCGATTCCGTATTCGCCTAAAAACGAAACCGTAATTAAGGTCTTGAACATCTTGCATATTAAATACAAGACTCCCGACGGCGTTGTTACTCCCGACGCGACAAACAATTAAAAACAATGGAAGAAAACGAGTCCTACGAATTTACCTGGGTCGGGAAGAAAGCTGCGGCGGCAGAGGCGTTCGCGCCTGTTACGAAAACTCTGCGACCCTGTCCGGAAGAGAGCGTCGACTGGGACAATACTCAAAATCTGTATATCGAAGGCGACAATTTAGACGCACTCAAGCTGTTACGGGAGGAATATCTGAACAAGGTCAAGATGATCTATATTGACCCGCCGTACAATACCGGCAACGACTTCGTCTATCGAGACGACTTCCGCATGACAAAAGAGGAATGGAACGAAAAAACCGGAGCAAAAAGCGAGAAACGAAAGCGGCTGTCACGCAACATCATCGATAACGGCCGCTTTCATTCCGCTTGGTGCTCGATGATCTATCCTCGGCTTTTGCTCGCCCGGGATCTGCTGACCGACGACGGGGCGATTTTCATTTCCATTGACGACAACGAACGGGACAATCTGAAAAAGATTTGTAACGAAGTTTTCGGTGAGTCAAACTTCGTCTGCAATTTTATCTGGAACACGAAAAAGGCGGCACAGGGCATGGCAACCGCAAACATGGTTGTAGCAAATCACGAATACGTTCTGGTTTATGCGAAGGAAATCTCTAACTTCCGATTCAAAGGCGTTGACCGTGACGAAAACAACGGCTTTTCCAATCCGGATAACGACCCGCGAGGTCTTTGGAAACGACAGTACTTGCAGCGTCTGGGGCAGGGCTTGCCGGTTCGAACCATTATCGACCCTGCCACGGGAAATACATTCAGCTTTGAAACCCCGTACACGCAAGAGAAACTCGAACGCTGGATTGAAGAGGGGCGCATTATTTTCCCTGCCGACCCGTCCAAATACCCCGCTCGAAAAGAGTTTTTGTCGGAATACGCCCACAAACAGCAGCTGGTAACGTCTTTGGGACTGTTTGCCACCAAAGCGACAACCGAGAAACTGTACGCCCTCTTTGGCGGAGAGAAAATATTCAACAACCCCAAACCCGACACGCTGAT
>JAZRTH010000378.1:0-2701 GCA_045651945.1 Thermoguttaceae bacterium | reverse complement strand
AAGTTCTGGAACCAGGGAACGCATGGTGGGCTGAGCAAAGAGTTTGCTTTTGATTTGCTATGGGAGAATGAAAAACTCTATTATCGCTTTGTAGATACGGATACCAAATATAATGTGGAAACCGGCTTCTATGAGCATGTGGAGGAGGAATATAAGATTCCGATTCGCTATGTGCGCTGGGGCGATTATTCAAGCCCGAATTCCGTTGGTCGTCTACGGCGCCGACGACCCCAAACCCGGCCCGGTCAAGTCGCTGTTCTCTCTGCTTAACGATTCCCGGCTCAACCACCGCTGCGAAGTTATTTCCGGAATCCTCGACACCGCCTGCGGGAAAGGTCTTACCGATTTCTTTCAGAAAAGAAGAGACGAGAGACGATCAAGGGAGTAGGGAGTAGGGAGTAGTTTGTAAGCTGGCTAGCTATTAGCTACTAGCCATTAGCTTGTGCATTTGTAGTTCTCAGCGTTAATAATTAAAGTCTGAAACTAAAATAACCAAGCTAGAAGCTAACGGCTAATAGCTAGCGGCTCCTCAACTATCGTTCCGCCCTGGCGGACGCGTCCGGCATGGGAACCAGATACGGGCGCATGACGTCCAGAGTCTTGGGGCCGATTCCTTCCACCTTGAGCAGTTCGTTTTCGTCAGCAAAGGCGCCGCCGAGTTCATTTCTAACCCGGATAATCTCTCGCGCCTTCTGTTCGCCGATGCCGGGAATGAGAGCGAACTCCGTCCATGGCGCGGAATTGAGATCAATCTGCAGCGGCGTTTCGACGTACGGCATTCTGTCGATTTCAATAACCTGATGAGTTACCTGCTCGTACCAGAACATGTACCCGCCCAGCGCCAGCATGGCAATCGTACAGCAAACTGCCAGCGTGATCTGATCCCGATAGCGCAAAATGCCGCGCCAACGGTCTTCGACCTTGTAGATCGGCTCGCGCGCGTGCAGCGTCGGCTGGGTTTCCGAAGCGCGATGAGCTATCGCGGCTTCCGATTTCGAGATTTTCCGGTCAACGCTCGGCGCCGTTTCGACAGAATTTTCTCTTTGTTCACTGTTCATGGGTTCCGCCCCCTTTATTTTAACTCATTTCCTGATATAATAAAGGGGTGTGTTGAAAACATTTTTTAAGGATAATTCCCATGAACAAACCGGATTTTCATCAGACCCGTTGGGACGCGGAAGTCGAACACGATTTTCGCATCCTGCTTGACCTGGCAATCCAGGAAGACGTTCGCGGCAGCGTCGACATCACCACCGACGCGGTCGTTCCGAAAACGGCGCGAGGCAAAGTCGTGCTGTCCTCTCGCGAAGAAGGCGTTTTAGCCGGCATGGCTATGGTTCCCATTATTATGGAGTACGCGCCGGACGTCAAATGGACGCCTTTCATGAACGACTCCGACCCGCTCTACCCCGGCTGTAAAATCGGGGCGCTGGAAGGAAACGCCAGACAGATTCTGCATATCGAACGACCGCTGCTCAACTTCATGAGCCGTTTGTGCGGAATCGCTTCTCTGACGCACTTTTACGTCGAATGGGTTGACCTGATCGAAGGGAAAAAGCCGGGCATTTACGACACCCGCAAGACAACCCCCGGCTGGCGTTTGCTGGAAAAGTACGCTATTCAGTGCGGAGGCGGAAAGAACCATCGCTGCGGTCTGTACGACGCGATTCTCATTAAAGACAACCACCTCGCCCTGGCGTGCCCGGAACTCAAGCACGACCTGGACGAAGAAACGCTCTTCAATCCGGCGGAAGCCATCGCGCGAGCGAAAAAGTACATCGCCGACAAGAACATGCCTGACACGCTTATCGAGTTGGAAGTCGATTCTCTGGAACAGCTTAAGATCGCGCTGCCGCTCAAGCCAGACATTGTTCTGTTAGACAACATGCCGCCCGCCGTTCTGCGTCAGGCGGTTGCCATGCGCGACGAAATGGCTCCGGAAGTCGAACTGGAAGCCTCCGGCGGCGTCAACCTCAAGACGATCGGAAAGATTGCCGCAACAGGCGTCGAACGCATCAGCGTTGGCTCGCTTACTCACGCCGCCAGTTCGCTCGACATCGGCTTGGACTGGGAACCGATTAATTAGTTAGAAGTGAGGAGTGAGGCGGCGAGGCGCCGCTCCCAGTCCGCGCTGCCGCGCGTTTGCCAATAATCGTTCCCGTTGGTCACTTATATCCCCTTACTAAAGTTTTTTTAGGAAGGGGAATATTTTTTCCTTTTAACGTTACATTTCATGTTCTATAGTTCAATGAAAAAGTCATTTTTTCTTTCGTTTATTCTGTCTCTCCTCGTTGTTCTTGCTCAGGCGCAGGACGTTCAACGGTTTACGTTTACCGATACCGGCGAGGCGCTCATCAACCCGAAGATGGGCTGGACGATGCACTTTTATTCCAATAACCCCAGAAATTACGGCGCGCAATTGGAACCGTCCGATTCCCTCGATTGGTTTGAGGGCTGCTCGACTGTGTACCTGCGGATTCCGTGGGCGTATCTGGAGCCGGAGGAAGGACAATTCAACTGGGCGCTTCTCGACACGCCGGCTCAGCGGTGGATCGCCGCCGGGAAGAAAGTCGCTTTGCGGCTGACGACTTCCGAAAGTTGGCTTGAATACGCAACGCCGAAATGGGTTTTCGACGCTGGAGCTAAATACACCCGGTTTTCGTGGAGAACGTACGGACCGGACGAAAACGGAGAACTCGTT
>JAZRTH010000377.1:0-6698 GCA_045651945.1 Thermoguttaceae bacterium | reverse complement strand
AGGCAGTAGGCAATAGGCAGTAGGCAGTAGTGAATGCGCCTTTGGCGAATCCTTCTACTCATTACTCATATCTCACAAAAAGTCATTAGGCATTAGACAATAGTTTTTGAGGCGCTTGCGTACTATTGCCTACTGCCTACTGCCTTTTAAATATTATATTCAAACTTTGCGATAATCATACCGGGGGCGGGGAAAATTGCTATTGAACTAAAAGCGCTTTTCCTGTATGATATATATAGAATAATATAGTATTAAAGCAGAGTTTCTGATATAATTAATTTGTCAGATTGAGAATTTTGTATAAAATATCGCCTTTAGGCGCTTTGTTGGGAACGGTTTTATAATTCAAACCGACAAAGTAAATATAATATATTAATTTCCTGATATTCAATAATCGAAACGGGACCCCAATATGAGTATGGAATCTTCGCTCGATCCGCAGTTGATTGAGCAAACGAAAAAGCAGATTCGCGAACTGGTAACAGAGATTACGCAACTATCTCGGTCGGACGTCGCGCCGGCGGAATTCTACAGCGGATTTCTGACTCGCGTAATTACGGCGTTGGCGGCGAACGGCGGGGCGATTTGGACTCTGGCTGACGGCTCGCGACTGACGCTGCAAAGTCAGGTCAATCTTCAGGAAACGAATCTTCGCGAAGACGAAAAAGCGCTCAAACAGCATACAAAACTGCTCCAAAAGGTTTTGGAATCCAAAGAGGGCGAACTGGTCATGCCGAACTCGTCTTCTGTCGATATTGCCGAGGGCGAAGCGGGCAACCCGACGCCATTTCTGCTCGTTTTGGGTCCGTTGGCGACGGATTTGGAAACGGTCGGCGTTGTAGAAATCTTTCAGCGTCCGGACACGCCGGCGCATACGCAAAAGGGTTATCTGCGCTTTGTAATGCAGATGTGCGAAATTGCGGTTGAGTACGTCAAAAACAAGCAGCTGCGTTCGTTTTCGGATCGTCAGCTGTTATGGAATCAGCTTGAAGAATTTACCCGCCTGATTCATACCAGTCTGGATCCCAAACAGACAGCGTATACGATCGCTAACGAAGGGCGCCGTCTGATTGAATGCGACCGTCTGGGCGTGGCGATTCAGTACGGAAAGCGTTCTAAAATTGTGGCAATCAGCGGTCAAGACATTCTCGACAACCGCAGCAACACGGTTCGGCTTCTCAACAAGCTGACAACGGCGGTAACTGCGGTAGAGGAGCCGATGTGGTACATGGGCGACACGACCAATTTCGCGCCGCAGGTGGAAGACGCTCTTCAGGAATACATAGACGAATCCCATTCTAAAATGGTGGCGGTTCTGCCGTTGATGAAAAGTATTCCGGAAGACGAGATCCCGGACGATCCCAAACTCCGGGAAAAGCCGCCGGCTCCGATTGGGGCGCTGGTTGTCGAGCTGATTGAAAACAGCCGTCCGACGGAGCAAATGCGCCAAAGAACGGACGTCGTTGTCAAGCACGCCGTTGAAGCGATGGGCAACTCGCTGGAGCATGAACGTCTGTTTCTCATGCCGTTGTGGCGTTTTATCGGGAACATGTCGTGGGTCGTCAAGGCGCGAACGCTGCCGAAAACGATTCTGGTTCTCCTGACCATTTTAGCGGCAATTATTGCCGTCTGCGTTATTCCTGCCGACTTCGATATCGAAGCGACCGGAACGCTCGAACCGGTGGAGCGTCGTGAAGTTTACGCGGAAATTGACGGCGAGATTGACCAAGTCTACGTTCAGCATGGAGAAAAGGTCGTCGGACCGACGCAGCAAAAAGACGAGTCCGGTAAAATTACCGTTGTTCCCGGCACGCGCCTGGCGAAAATGAGAAACATCAATCTTCAGATTTCTCAGGTCGAAACCCGCGGAAAAATCGAAGCAATTTTACAAAATATTCAATCCAAACAAAGAACGTTACAGGAAGAGCGCGCTCTGACCGTTTCCGATAAAAACCGCATTCAGGGCGAAATCCTGGAACTGAAAAAAGAACTGCTCAGCCAGCAGACGCAGCTGCGCCATCAATTGGAAATGCTGCGCGATTTGGACGTCTGCGCGGTTTGTGACGGCGTCATTACGACATGGGACGTTCAGCGAAACCTCGTCGGGCGCCCGGTTCAGCGCGGACAGATTCTCATGTCGATTGCTCAGCCCGACGGGGACTGGCAGGTGTCGCTGGACATGCCGGAAAGGAGAATCGGTCAGATTGTCAAGGCGCAGCAGCTTTTGGCAAAGGATTCGCCAAACGCCACGGGTTTGCCGGTAAAATACATTCTCGCGTCCAACCCCAGCGTTCAGCTTCAAGGAACGCTGGACGAAGTTCATCTGACGGCGGAAGTCAGAGGGCAGGACGGCGCGACGATCAATATGAAAGTCAAAATTAACAAAGAGGATATTGAGAATCCGAATATAGGCGCAACTGTTACAGCCAACGTTTACTGCGGACGCCGTCCGATTGGCTACGTCTGGCTGCACGACGCGATTGCGTTCTTCTATTCCAAGATTTGGTTTAGATGGTTTTAATTTAGTTAGGAGTTAGGAGTGAGGAGTTACGCAAGCGAATTCTTGCTTCCAGTATTCCGACCAAATGATTTAACTCGTTCCTGTTTTTCAACTTTCAATTATTAAAGACAATGCTCAATACGATAACATTCATCCTGGTTTTGTTTGGACAGGTAACCGCAGATATTCCCGCTCCGCCGGAAATTGACGAAACGTATTCTGACAACGTCGCCGCTCCGTCCGCTCCTGCTATTCCAGACGAAGCGCCAGCAATTCCAGACGAGGTTCCCGTCGTTCCGGAAGAAGAAATGCCGACTCCTGAACAGGACGTTTCAGAACCCCCGGCATTGGACGGCGCCGCTGCGTCGACCGTTCCGGATGTTACTGAGATGGAATCGCCTGAAGATGTAACGGAAATGGACGTTCCGGCTATTGAACCAACGACAGTGGAAGAGACTGTTCAAGAAAATCCTCAGCCGGTCGTTCAAACGCTTCCCAGACCGATTCCGCATAAAAACGAGCGAATGATTCCTCCGCCTCTGCTTCCTCCGCCATCCAGCGCTGCGATTCCAGAAGTCAACGACCCGCTGCTGGTAAATCCGTCCGCTTTGGACGCGCCGAATTCGGAAGTTGCGTCAAGTCCTTATGGCGTGTCAAGCTATAACTCATCGTACGATTTGCCCGATGCAGAGAACGACCGCGCCTTGAAGAATCCGACACCGTCCATGTATGACAATATGGATGACAGCGACCTGTACGACGCTCAGCTGGCGCCCAATCAGGGGAAAGGGCACATCATGCCCATCGATCAGGCGGAAGTTCCCGCGCAAGAGCAGGGCGTTTTGACAAAGTTCTTTATTCGCGAAGGTTACGAAGTCAAGCGTGACGACCCGCTGGCGCAAATCGACGACGAACAGGCGAAAATGTCGGTTCAGGTTCAGCAAGCCAAGCTCAACGCGGCAGAACGGGAAGCCAGCAACGACGTCAACATTCGATACGCCAAAGCGGCTCGAAACGTGGCGGAAGCAGAACTAAAGTCTGCAAAAGAGACAATCGCCCGCGTTCCCGGCGCCGTTCCTGCTACGGAAATCCGCAAGCTGGAATTGTCGGTGGTTCAGGCGACGCTGCAAATTGAGCAGTCGACCAACCAGTTTGAAATTTCCAAATACCAGGTGGACGTTTCCAAAGCGGAACTCGACGCCGCGAAGCTGGGCGTTACTCGCCGTGTGGTCAAATCGCCTATCAGCGGGATTATCGTTGAAAAGTACCGCAACGAAGGCGAATGGGTCAAACCCGGCGATCCGATTGTCAAAGTCGTTTATTTTGAAAAACTCCGCGTTAAAACGACCTTCGACATTAACCGCATCCCAATGCAGCGCGTTATGAAACATAACGCCAAAATTACAGTCGTTCAAAAACCCGGCATGACCTTTAACGGAAAAGTCGTTTTCGCCAACCCGGTTATTCAGTCCGGCGGCGCGTACGAAGTCTGGATTGACGTCGACAACGTTCAGGAAAAAGACGGCTTCTGGGCGCTTCAACCCGGTATGAACGCGATAGTTACTATTGAGTAACGGCAAGGCAGAGGTTTCGCAGTTAGGAGTTAGGAATTAGGAGTGAGGAGCTGCGCAAAGCGGCGCCCCAACTCCTCCCTCCTCACTCCTAACTCCTAATTCACAAATACATAGATTTCACAATTCCCCAATGGTTTCCCTAACAGACAGTCTCGTATCGGCAAGTTCGCGAATCCTGACGCTCAAAAAGCGCCCGGACCTTTCGGCGCGCCGTCAACGTTACCTGGGGAAAAACTATTGGATTGTCAAAGACCCGGTTGGGCTGAAGTATTACCGATTCCAGGAAGAGGAATACGCTATTCTCAACATGCTCGACGGGACGGTTAGTCTGGACGACATAAAACAACAGTTTGAAGCGGAGTTCCCGCCGCAGAAAATCAAGCTGGAAGAATTGCAGTCGTTTTTGGGACAGCTCCATCAAAGCGGGCTGATTCTAACCAGCGTCAACGGTCAGGGACGTCAGCTGTTCAAGCGGAGCAAAGAACGCCGAAGAAGAGAACTGCTTCAGGCGTCGACGAACATTCTGGCTATCAAGTTCAAGGGCGTTGACCCGGAACGATTTTTCAACTGGCTGTATCCGAAGGCGGCATGGCTGTTTCACCCGATCACGGTAACGTTTTGCGTTTTTCTGATGATTGCGGCTTTGTCGCTGATTATGGTTCAGTTTGACGTGTTCCGTTCCCGCCTCCCGGGCTTTTATCAGTTCTTTACGCCAACTAACGGCTTGCTTTTAGCGTTGGTTTTAGGCTGTACAAAAATCCTTCATGAATTCGGGCACGGTTTGACGTGCAAGCATTTCGGCGGGGAATGTCACGAATTAGGCGTGATGATTCTGGTTTTGACGCCGTGCTTGTTTTGCAACGTTTCCGACTCGTGGATGCTGCCCAACAAATGGAAACGGGCGGCAATCGGCTTTGCCGGCATTTATGTAGAAGTCCTTCTTGCCGCCATTGCGACGTTTATCTGGTGGTTTACCAATCCGGGACTGTTGAACAACATCTGCCTCAACATCATGTTCATTTCGTCGGTCAGTACGATTTTGTTCAACGCCAACCCGCTGCTGCGGTACGACGGCTACTACGTTCTGTCGGACATCATGGAAATTCCGAACATGCGTCAGAAGGCGTCGTCGATTGCAAGCCGTAAAATGGGCGAATGGTTTCTCGGTCTGGAATATCCTGACGATCCGTTCCTGCCGCAGAAAAACCAGTTGTTTTTTACAATCTTTACCATCGCGTCGGTCATTTATCGATGGGTGGTTATGTGTTCTATCATGTTCTTCTTATGGCGGTTGCTGGACTACTATGGGCTTCAGATTATCGCCAAGTTCATGATTATCATGTCGTTGTGGGGTCTGGTTGGGATGCCCCTTTGGAAGTTGGGAAAGTTTTTTTATATCCCTGGAAGGCTGGACAAAGTGAAAAAGAGTCATTTTATTCCGTCGATTATCGGGCTTGCTTTGCTGGCGGGCTTTTTGATTTTCGTTCCGCTGCCGTACCGCGTTTTCGTTCCGATGGAACTGCGTTTAGCGAACCCGAACGTGATCTCTGTTACAATCGACGGAACGCTCAAGTCGGTTGACGTCAAACCCGGACAGAAGGTCAAAAAGGGAGACGTTATCGCGACGCTGGAAAATATCGACAAAGACATGCAGCTTGATAACCTGAAGTTCAAGATGGCGAGTCTGGAAACGCGTCTTGCCAACTTGCGGGAACAGTCTGTAACCAACTCTGCCGCCTATAAGGAAATCCCGGCGGTTCAGGAATCGCTCAACGCCGTTAAAAAACAGTATCAGGACATGGCGCGGTATAAAACCGGGCTGATTCTTCGCGCTGGCATTGACGGGGAAGTCGTCCCGACGGACTTCAAAACCAAACGAGCTGAAGTCATGGGAATTCTGCCGGACTGGAGCGGGTCGTTGTTTGAACCGACCGCGATTGGCGCATATATGAATCCCAAAGAAATCAAGGAATTCTGCTACGTCGGCGACCTCGACAAGCTCGAAGCCCTGCTGGTCATTTCCCTTTCAGAGCGCGACTTTGTCGAAGTGGGACAGAAAGTCGTTATCAACCTCAACGAACTGCCGTTTAAGAAAATCGAAGGGAAAATCGAGTCCATTTCTCGAGACCCGATTGAATTCGCGCCCAAACGGCTGTCGAACAAATCCGGCGGAGAAATCGCGACGGAAACCGATCAGGCGACGGGTTTGGAAAAGCCGCAGGAAAAATGCTACGAAGCCCGCGTTCTGGTCGACAACTCCGAACGCCTCATGCGTCCCGGCTTAACCGGTCAGGCGAAAATCTACGTTACGCCCCAAACCTGCTGGCAGCGATTCTGGCGTCTGGTTATGGAAGTGTTTAATTTTAAGTTGTAAATAACAAGTAGAAAGTGGTAAGTGGTTAGTGGCAAGTGGTAAGTATCGCTTGTGTCCTAACCACTTAAAACTAACCACTTACAACTATTCTTTTAGATTAATCTTCCGATTTGGTAAACCAGAACGGCAACAGTAAACGCGACGGCGGTGTTGAACAGGAACGAGAACACGGGCCATTTGATTGATCCGGTTTCTCGCCACATAACCGCCAGCGTCGCGGCGCAGGGCGAATAAAGCATGACAAACAGCA
>JAZRTH010000376.1:0-11121 GCA_045651945.1 Thermoguttaceae bacterium | reverse complement strand
CGAAGCAAGAGCGCTTGCCGAATCCGTTCAGGCGTTGAAGATTGGATAAGCGTCTATTTGGGACTCTTCCGGTAAGTTGTTACCTAGCTTTTGAGCAGGTCAGTCCGTTCACGGATTTAACGGATTAAACGGATTTTCACCGATTGGTTAATTTAAGTTCATTATTTTAATATTACTCTCAGTATTTAATAAGCCTTTGAATAATACGAATGACTTAAGAGCAAAAGTAAAATAATCGGTGCGAATCCGTCTCATCCGTGTTTTCCGTGTGGGACCTATAATATATAGACCCAAAATTAACCATTTTTTAGCTCCTAGGCGCCAAATTGTCGGATGTACCCTATTTAGTCTCTTTAAGCCATTCGGCAATAACCCAGCCGACTTTTGCCAGCGACAGCGCTGAGCAGTTTGACGGGACGTCGTCCATCGTGTGCCAATACGGATAATCGAAGTCGATGACGTCAATACAAGGGATGCCGCCGCGACCGTGAAGCATTAAATGGTCGTCGCTGATTTCGTATTTGGTTGTGGGAATAAACTCTTTGACTTTGAGCCGAGCGGCAACTCGCCAGATTTCTCGAGCGATGGGCGAACTGTCGCGCCACGACATCGAAACGCGTTCGTAGTAAATCTGTAAATCGGAGTCGCCAACCATGTCCAGCAAAACGCCTTTGACGTATTTGTAACTCCGCTGAGGATTGGCGGCGTACTGTGACGCGAAAAACTCCGACCCGACGAAAAAGCGTCCGGTTCGGGAAAACAGAAATTCTTCCGCATCCAGAAAAACGAAATCGACGCCGAATTTGGGATTGATCGCGGTTTGCCCTCTTTCCATCCACGTCGCCAGTTCCATTAAAATAGCGGTTCCGCTTGCGCCGTCGTTCGCCCCGACGAAACGTCCTTTGGGATTGCGTTTGTCGTTCATCGGGTAAGGAAGCGTGTCGTAATGCGTACACAGCAAAATTCGTTCCGTTCGTTCCGGACGCCACCTGACGATAATATTACATCCTCGCGTTTTCTCTTTCGTCAACGGGTGCGGATAATCGAAAAGCTGGCGTTCCACTTTGCAATTAAACTGTTGGAAATAGCTGATTATATATTCCTGCTGACGCTTCATGCCCTCCGACCCCGTACAGCGCGGACCGATGTCGCACAGCGCTTTGAGATGTTCCATCGCCTGCTGACCGTTAAACGGGATGTCCGACAACCGGAGTTTGCTTTGGTATTTCGGCGTGAGCGGCTTGCGCCCGGAGAACCATGAAAACTGCGCGGCGGCGATTGCTGCTGCAACAACAATTCCGGTAAATGCAACAACGGCGATGATACGATTTCTTTTATGGCGCATGTCAGGTTCGTTTTCGGTATTGTTCATAATTTAGGGAATAGGGAGTAGGAAATAGGGAATAGTTATACTATTGCCTAATCCCTAAAATCGCGTATTTGTCAAACAGCAACAGCGTCGGCGCGTCCGGCGGGGCGGAATTGGGGAATCCCAACTTTTTGAGAAATTCCTCCGGTTCGGGAACGGCTCCCCGTTTTTTAACTATTATACGGTCAACGCCTTTTTGTTTCAAGCCCTGTTTGACTTTTTTCGCGTTGAGCGGGAAAACTTCCACGATTTCAAACGCTGTTACAAACGGAGACGCCAGCAGTTCGTTTGCTCCTAAATACCCGCCGGGAGAAAGTTCTGATAAACCAAAGTTCTGACATAACGCAGGAATCAGTCCGGACGTCGACAGCGATGGCGCAGGCGCGTAAATGTACTTGCAGTCGCTCGGCGGAATCGTCTTTTGCGATTGAAACGACAACACGCCTGATCGTTTCGGCGCAGGCGCGGAAAAGGATTCTATTCCCGTTTCCGAGACGATGGTAGCGCGAATCGTGTCGCCTGGTCGGCTTTCGAATCCAAACCAGCCGACGGCTTGCTTACATTCGCCGTTATGCTCAATCCATTCCCATTGAGCGTTTTGACGCCATGATTCTGGAATGTTCGCGCCGGGCGCAGACTTGACAATAACCCGTCCAACGCGGCTGACAAGCTGGTCGATGAACTCGCGGGGCGGCTGAAAGAAATCCGCATTGGTCGTTCTTCGCCCGCCAGGGCGTCTGTCCGGATCGATATGAACGAGGTTACAGTTTGACAAATCGAATTCTTCCGCCGAACAGCAGCATACTTTAGCGTCCGTTCCTGCCAATCGGCAGTTGGTTTGAGCGAACAGCGCGGTTGTCGGGTCAAGATCAACTCCAACGGACGGAACGGCTTTTGCGAACGCGATTAAATCCCCGCCGATGCCGCAGCAGAGGTCGGCAAAACGAACGTTCTCAGACGGCAATTCCTTCAACGCGGCGTCGCGTTTGTATTGAGCAATCAAAGAATCCGTCGCCTGCTGAAGTCCTTTGTCTGTTACAAGCAAGAACGGCAAGTCCGGGAACTTGCGCTTGACCTTCTCGCTCAGCGCAAGCTGACCCGATATAGCAACGGCGCGGTCAAAGGGGAGTTCTTTTCTAATCGCCGCGTCCAGCTTGAAAGAATCGGGATACTCGGCGATTCGTTGACGCCAGAGGTTGAGCGTTTCCAGACCGTCGTCTGAAACCAACCACTCGTCCGAACAATTCGGAATGCGGAATTCGGAATGCGGAATTACGCAATGCGCTCCACTCATAATCCTCTTATCACAATCCACGTTCCGCTAATCCCTATTGTCTATTGCCTACTGCCTACCTTCCGCCCAGTTTCTTTCGAATCTGCGCTTTTTTGTCACGCAAGACAGCGCTTTCTTCCCGGTTGCGGTAGAACTCGTCCAGAGGGAAACAGCCGCTGATAATTCCGTTGCGCGGCGCGGTTGTGCAGTCGCTGAACGTGCGGCAAATCCGGCGTTTATCCAGCGGTCTGCCGGCCAGCGAGTCAGCGATAATATCGGGATAGCACAAAACCATGCGTCCGATGCCCGCCATGTCCGTCCAGCCGGCGCGAACGACCGCCTGAGCCACCTGCGGCAGGAAATCCTGAAAATACGTGTACCCGGTTCCAATAATCGGGAGAGACGGGAATCGCTCTTTGACTTTTCGCACCTCGTTTAGCATGCGGAACGCGCCCAAGAGCGGGTCTTCCGGCGGCTGATAGGCGTCGGACGCCGGGAAGAACGTTGGACGCGACGCGTGCGGCGTGTAGTACGGCGAGCAGGCTGTCAGGTTGAGCAGATCAATATGCGCCGTCGGTTTGGGACTGTCGGCTGTCGGCTGGGCGGTTACCATCTCGATGAGTTGAATCGGTTCCGTCAGGTCGATTTCCATCGGGTTGTTTCGATTCAAACCGAAGCCGGAATACGGAAGCGAGTATTCAACCGGGACGCCGCGACCCAGCTTGCCGGGTTCCGCATCGTTCGGGTCTGGCTGATAGGGAACCATGTCGAACAGCGACATGCGAACGCCAATCATCAGCCCCGGACACGCAGCGCGAATCTTGTCGATGATAATTCGCATGAACCGGGTTCGATTTTCCAATGAACCGCCGAAATCGCCGGGACGATCGTAGGCGGAAAGCAGTTCATGACCAAGGTAACCGTGACAATGCTTGACGTCGACGAAGTCAAAGCCCGCTCGCTGAGCCGCTTTCGCCGTTTCGACGTAACAGTCTGTCAGTTCGTAAAGTTCTTCATCCGTAAAAATTTTGGAATCGTCGTTCGGGTCAATTCCCTTGCGTTTGTCCAAAACCGGGTGATGATACGCAATTCTCGGCTCGGGTCCTGCTGTAGTCGGGATGGATTGCCGCCCGGAATGGGTCAGCTGCAAGCCCAAAAGCAAATCGGAAGACGAACCTGATCCGAAAGCGTTTTCGTGAGCTGTTACAACCGTCTGACGCAGCAAATCCAGCGACTTGTCGACGTTGTCTGGATTATAGTACAGCTGACGCGGATTAGCGCGCCCGTCTGGACGAACAGCAAACGCCTCGCCGCCAAAAATGACCTTCGCGCCGGATTTGCCGAAATTGCTCCATCGGCGCAAAACAGTTTCCGACGGGCTGCCGTCCGGATTGGCGTCCCACCCTTCCATGGGATGAATCGCCCAGCGGTTGCCGACGATTTTGGTTCCAATCGCCAGCGGCTGCGCCATGGGAGACCCCTGTTCTTCCGAAAGGATTTCGTCGTCGCAGGGAAGGTCAATTCCGAGTTCAGCGCAGTAGTCTTTGAACTGCTCAACGTTTTCTAACGCGCCGATCTTTTGGTACTTGGTTGGTTGCGTCATCTTAGTTGCGAGTTGCGAGTAGCGAGTTGCGAGATTTTTAAAATGGCATTCTTTACTAATTGCTAATTATTCCGTGAACCGACTTGTCATGGGACGCTGTTTTTGCGCCAGCGGGCAAGACGTCAAATACAGCCCCGGCGGGCATTGACGGCGTTTGAATTCGTTGCGGTTGTAAAGCTTCAAAGCCAATTCAACGGCGGAACGGTCAAACCCGGCGGCAACGATTTCTTCGAGCGACTTTTCCTGCTCAACAAACATTTTCATAATCGGGTCGAGAACCGGATAATCGGGAATGGAATGACGGTCTTCCTGATGAGGACGCAGTTCCGCCGACGGGACGCGGTCAATCGTGGAAACGGGAATAATCTCTTTTCCGGCGTACTTGTTAATCCATCGTGACAACGCCCAAACGTCGGTTTTCCAAAGGTCAATCAGAACGCTCAAGCCGCCAACCAAATCGCCGTAAAGCGTGCCGTAGCCAACGGAGCCTTCCGACTTGTTTGACGTATTGAGAACGACTCGCCCGGTGCGATTGCTCAGCGCCATGAGATAAACGCCTCGTAGCCGAGCCTGAAGATTTTGATCGGTCAGGTTTTGCGGATCGCGCTGAGCGTCAAACTGTTTCAGAACCGGAGCTAAAACGTTGTTAAAAGCGTTGTACGGTTCTTTAATCGGCAGGGAATGAAGTTTCAAGCCCAGGTTGTTAGCCAGCAGTTTGGCGTCGCGAAGCGTTTCGTACGAAGAATACTGACTTGGCATGGTAACAGCGGTAACGCGATTGGGTCCCAAAGCGCCAACCGCCAACGCGGCCACCAGAGCGGAGTCGATTCCGCCGGAAAGACCAATAACGGCGCCGTCGAACCCGTTCTTTTCGACGTAGTCTTTAATTCCCATTGTCAACGCGTGGTAGACGTCTTCCAGACGCTTTTCTTCCGGAGACGGCAGCGCTGCAGCCCCGACGTCAACCTGAACCGGCGCGTCGTCCAGCGAACAAATGACAACGTCTTCTTCCCAGCGTTTGGCGGAAGCGATAACCTCTCCTTTGTCGTTACAGACAAACGAGCCGCCTTCAAACATGAGCGAATCCTGCCCTCCGACGAGATTGCAGAAAACTCCCGGTTTGCCGCGTTGAGCGCAGAGTTCTTTGAATTCCGTATAAATCACCTGATTGGGGTTGATGTTAAACGAAACGGGATTGGTTTCGATAAGAATTTTATAATCGACTGCGTCGTTTTCCGTTCGGAACTTGCCGTATTCCAAAACGCGATGTTCAATCGGCGAACCGGGGTGTCGGAAAATGAGGTTGGCTTTGCATTCTGGAAGTTTTTTGGAAACCTTCTCCCAAGCCTGTTTATAGGCTCGAACGAACCCGGAATTGAATCGGAGGTCTTCCAGCGGAAAACCGCTCAACGCCCCAAACGGAAAGACAATCCAGTCGTCTTCCGTCCAGGAATCCAGATTGGGAATCTTGTTGAACGCGTCGAGAATTTTCGCTCCCGACTTATCGAAGTCGCCCGGCGTCGGGTTGAGTTGAACAATAGCTATTTTTGTCATGAGATATAATAATTAAGTTATGGTTACAAATTTAAATAATACAAAACGCTGTGAATGCAAAGGCATGCAAACCGAACGCGTTCTATTTTTCATGGTTGTCTCCGAAATCCCTTTTTCCGGATCGGTCAAAGGTGGATTTGCTAAACGCTTCCAGTTCCAAATCCAGCGGGGAATCAGCATCGGAAGATTTGGGAGCGTTTTCCAGTTTCCAGGGAACTCGAACGGTAAAAGTACTTCCGACCGCCAGCTGACTTTCGACGGTAATTTCTCCCTGCAACAGTTTACAAATTTCTTTGACAATTGACAAGCCCAATCCGGTTCCGGTATACTCGCGAGTCATAACGGAATCGGTAATTGCGGACGAGCCTTGTCTGAATTTTTCGAAAATCTTTTGCTGATCTTCTTCTGCAATTCCAACCCCCGTGTCGGAAACGGACATGACAAGCATGTCTGCTTCTTCGTCACGTTTTACCGTAACTTTTACCGTCCCGCCTTCCGGAGTGAACTTGATTGCGTTTGAAAGCAGATTATTAAGCGTCTGCTGAAGCCGGTTCTGATCCTGCTGTATCAAGGGCAGTCCTTCAGGAACTTCTTCAATCAATGCAATATTTTTCTTTTCCGCCAGAGGACGCGCCATGTCGCACTGAGCCGAAACAATCCGTTCTATGGGGAACTCTGTAATATTGACATTCATTTTCCCGCTGTCCATTTTAGCCAGATCGAGAATGTCGTTAATCATTGCAAGCAGCAGTTTTCCAGACGACTGTATATTGGCGACGTATTTTTTTTGTTTTGCGTCGAGCTGCTCAATTCCACCCAGAACTTCGCTAAACCCTAAAATGGAATTAAGCGGAGTGCGAAGTTCGTGGCTCATCGTAGACAGGAAGTCGTTTTTAACCCGGTTGCTTTCAAACAGCTGCAAGTTCATATTGGCCAACTGGTCAATTTTTTCATCCAGAATAATATTTGTTTTACGATATTCTTCCTGACTTGACATCAGACGTCGAAGCATTCGGTTGAATGCGGAACTGAGCGCTTCGAATTCATCTCCGGTGTTGAGTTCTGCTCGCAAAGACGTGTTGCCATGGAAGACTGCGTCAGCAACCTCTCGAAGGTAGGTTAAAGGCTTGATGATAATAGCCCGAATCGTCATATAAAAAGCGATAAGTCCCAAAAATACGGCAAATATGCCAACGCCAAGAAGCGAATTGAATGATTGGCGTATTAGTCTTTGCATTGGGAGCTGGGGAATATTGACTTGAACAACCGCCATGAGTTTTCCGTCAGGAGAATCGCTTGAGTTGGTTGGGTCTAAGATTACCGGAATCGGAGACGCTCCAGGAATTATCGCCCCGGGGGGAGCTGTCAAACTTTGAGGCTGCAGTTCCGGATGGCAAAATCCGGCTATGCAGGATCGCTGCGCCCGAACAGCCTGATAGTATTCGTAGTTCCCGTTATTGAGTCGACCTACGTAATCTGGCTCGATAGCCTGATCGACAAACAATTCTTTCTTTTTCTTTTGTTCCGATGCTGTGTCAGAGGATTCAGAGCCTGTTTCGGAAGCCGTTTTAGATGGCTTGCTTTGTGCCGAATCCGATACTGAAGCGGGTTTTGCCTTGAATCGATCTGGAATTACAGACGCAAAACGTTCAATTGTTTCGCGGCCGAAGTCGTCAAGATTCTCGTTGGGAGCGCCCGGTTTGAGAACCTGATATTCAAAATTCTGCTGAGTCAGCTGTGATTGAATGACCTTTCGAACAAGCTGAAAGTTCTCATTTGCCTCAAAGCCTTCCCAATGTTTGATCAGGACGACTTCGTCAACCAGCAGACGTCCCGTCTGAGGGTTTTGTTTGGCAATGAGCTTTTCTGCGGCAAACCATATTGGAGTAAAAGCAAGAACTATTACCACAACCATGCTGATGGCAAACATGCCCAGACATTTTATTTCAAGACTGGTTTCGCCCAAAAGGTGTTGTATGCGTCGATTGCACATTGTTTTCTTAGAAATTAAAAAAACCGTGGTCAGAAAGGAGGCTTGCGCCTTCTTGTTGATTGCTTCCTGCTTGTGTTGACCACTCTTATTATTATATATATAAAGGAGAGAAAAGCAAGGGGGCGGAGGGGAGAGAGAATTAGTAATTATTAATTAGTAATTAGTAATTAAAAACTGACGCAAAGCGTCCGCTAGAACCGCTTTAGCGGTTCAATATCAGTAGCCCTGGGTTTTAACCCAAGGAATTGACTCCAGATTTTTGGAGGGGCGGGCGTCTTGAATTATTTCTGAAAAATAGTAGAATAAATAATAGCGAGAGGCAAACGTCAGGCGAGAATTACTGTTTAATATAATCGCTTGAACAACCCCAAAGAATCATTTTTCCAAATTATCAAAGTCCTCTTGCGGAACGTACATTTTTATTTCAAGTATTTGTTATGAAAGATTTTCCCGTACAACTGCTTTCGGAAACGTCCCATGCTGGAGCGCGCGCGCTGCGGTTCCCGAAACTGGACGTTCCCGCCGTGGATTTCGCTCAGAAATTCCCGGCAAACCAACTGGCGGAATCGACGCCCCGCCTGCCAGAACTGGCTGAAATTGACGTCGTTCGTCATTTTGTCAACCTGTCGTCCAAAAACTACAACGTCGACGCCAACTTCTATCCGCTCGGCTCCTGTACAATGAAGTACAACCCGAAATGCTGCGATAAGTGGTCGACCATGGAAGGCTTTTGCGACCTTCACCCGTACCAGCCGGAATCGACCGTTCAGGGCGTTCTGGAACTGCTGTATAAAGTTCAGCAATGGACGGCAGAGATTGCCGGGCTGCCGAACGTGAGTCTGCAGGCGGCGGCTGGCGCTCACGGAGAGTTCAACTCTCTGGAAGTGGCGGCGAAGTATTTCCGCGAACATGACCCGGACAGAAAAGAAGTCGTTACACCCGACGCAGCTCACGGCACCAACCCCGCGTCCGCCGCCATGGCTGGATTCAAGCTGGTTGTTTGCAAGAGTTCTCCCGAAGGGCTTGTCGATCTGGACGACTTGCAATCGAAACTGTCCGACAAAACGGCTGTGTTCATGATTACCAACCCGAACACGCTGGGCTTGTTCGACCCGAACATTTCCAAAATCGCGAAGATGGTTCACGACGCCGGCGCGCTGGTCTACGTAGACGGCGCCAACATGAACGCGATTATGGGCGTCGCCCGTCCCGGCGACTTCGGCGCGGACATGATGCACTTCAACACGCACAAAACGTTTGCCGCTCCGCACGGCGGCGGAGGTCCCGGAGCCGGCCCGATTGCCGTCGCCGATTTCCTCAAAGATTACCTGCCCCATCCCCGCGTTATTAAAACCGACGACGGATACAAGCTCGACTTCGGAAACGAACACAGCATCGGCAAAGTCCGCATGTTCTTCGGATCGGTGGGCGTCCTTGTCCGCATGTACGGATACATTCGCGTTTTGGGAGCGGACGGAATTCGCAGAACCGCTCAGCGAGCCGTTCTGGCGGCGAACTACCTGGCGGCGCGCGTCAAGGATTTCCTGCCCATTCCGCACCCGGAACACCCCATGCACGAGTTCGTCGCCTCGGCGGAAACCCTCAAAAAGGAAAAGGGAATCAGCGCAATGGAAATCGCCAAAGGACTTCTCGATTTCGGCATTCACGCCCCGACGATTTACTTCCCCATGATCGTTCATGAATCCCTCATGTTCGAACCGACCGAAACGGAACCGCTGGCTATGCTGGACTACACCGTCGAAAGTCTGAAAAAGATCGTCGAGATGGATTCTGAATACCTCCATCACGCTCCGCACACGACAGCCATCAGCCGTCCGGACGAAGTAACCGCCGCGAAAAAGCCGGTTCTTAAAAGCGAATGATAAATAAGCTGGGAGAGGCTGGGAGGTTTCTGGATGAATTTTCCCAGCTCTCACCGCTGTTCACGATTGATGCTGTAACAATTACCAATGTTTAAATGTTTTAAGCCTTTTTATAAGGAGACATTATTATGGAGTATCCGGAGTTTGAAATTGATTTTGTAAAAAGGACTATTGAAATTTGGGAAAAATTGTCAAATAAAACAGAGTATGAAGTTACTTTGCTAATTAATTGCCTTTTTGGATTAATCGTTATTCCAACAGAACACAATTATGTTTTTGAGGATTACGAAAAGTATAAAGAGTTTTTTATCAAACAATTAAAACAATATGCTTCATTCTGGCCGGAGGAACCAGACGATGATAGGTTAGTGAGATGTATGAAAAATGCACTCTCTCATTTAAATATAGTCACCGAATCTGAAAATCGCAAGATATAATTTATCACGTTTAAAGATAAGGAGGGAAGATACGCAACCGAATTTCATACTGAAATCAAGTTTCCAGTTAATTCTCTTAAAATAATTGCGCGCAATATTGCAGATTATTTTTTAGATAACTGTATCCATAAAAAATAGTATGGACTTATAGTCGTATTAATCAACCCAACATCAACCCAATTTCTACGAATTGTCGTTATTCAGTTTTTGTAGAAATGAGGCATGAGTAACAAATTTATAATGGAAACGTTTGCCGCGATGTTGGGAGAATTCTGAGAGAGTTTTCAGCCTCATTCCCCGGCGCTAATCAAGGAGTATTTATGCCAAAAGAAGTTGATCCCAAGGACACAACCAGAGAGGGCGCGTACGCGCTCTGGCTGCACGCGCCCAATCCGATGGTTACCTTTTTCAAAACGGTTGACGTTACAAACCTGATTAAGGTCAGCAAAAGACGGGGCATGAAGTTCAATATGCTTCTGGACTACTGCATCGGAAAAGCCGCGGTTGGGATTAAAGAATTCTATCTTCTCCCGGTTGGGGAAAAGCTGATACAATACGACCAACTCGCCGTGAATACGATTGTTAAAAACCGGAACGGCGAAGTCAGTTCCTGCGACATTTTATTCTCTGACGATTTAGAGACGTTCAATCAGGAGTATTTAACGTACACGTCGCAAACCGCTCAAACCTGTCAGAACAGAGACCTTTCAAAAGACTGCATGGTTATCGGGACGTCTGCCATCGTCGACACCGAACTTGACGGTGCGATCAACGCTTACAGCGGCGTTTTTAATAACCCGTTTCTCATTTGGGGACGATACAAAAAGAAATGGTTCAGATATTATCTGCCCATTTCTTTTCAGTTCCATCATACGCAAATGGACGGCTCTCACGCAGGGAAGTTTCTGGAGAATTTACAAGCGGAAATAAACCGCTTGTAATTCCCGCGATTACTTCGCCGCGCAGGCGTCTTTGCTCTTTTGGGCGATAAAGCGAATCATCTCCATCA
>JAZRTH010000375.1:0-11216 GCA_045651945.1 Thermoguttaceae bacterium | reverse complement strand
ACGGATGAACGTAAATAACAAATGGACGCTTCAAGCGTTGATTGATTTTCTGGAGAAAACTCCGGCTCAGCCAGTACGGATAAAGTCGAAAATAACCGCCGCCGGAAACGGGGAAATTGTATCCCAAAATCCGATAAACCGCAGGCGGGAATTCCCAAATTGTCCCGGCAGGCTGTTGTAATTCGTGGATTTCCGGATTGCTGTTGGGAATGCCGTATCGGTCATGATAAATCGGATAAATGCTCGAATCGTACTCGAAACCCTCGTCAGCCAAAATGTTTAACGCCCAAAGAGATTTTTGAGTTATCGAAAAACTCGGAGCGCGAAAACAAACCGGACGTTTCCCGGTGATGGACTCCAATATATTGCGGCATTTAACAATATCCTCTCGAAACTCGTCTGGCGTAAGATTGTAAATCAGCCGATGACGGTAGCTGTGAACGCCAATTTCATGCCCGGCGCTGGAGATTTGCTCAACCAGTTCCGGAAAACGTTCTGCCGTCCAGCCGACAATAAAGAACGTAGCGCGAATGCCTTTGGATTTTAGCAAGTCCAGAATTTTTCCAGTAGAATCTATAACGCGGCCGCCGTAATTGTCCCAATCTTCAAAACGAACAATCTTTTCGTAGGCGGACACCTGAAAAAAGTCTTCAACGTCTACTGTCAGCGCGTTTAACATGATGAGTTTACCTGAATTAATTGCGGCGGAAAACCAGATAAATGTATTAACATTTTTATCTGATTTGCACCGACGCCATTAATTGATTAACAGACGAAGATGATGACGAATCGGATTCTTTTGTGTAACCTGTTTCTGATCTATAGGAAGATGAATCGGTCTGAAGTCCATCTTCGTGATAACGCATATATTCTGGAATTTCAACGTTTTCACGAGCAATTCCTGCAACTCGAGCGCAGGATTTCCCCGGCAAGCCGATAATTCTCATCGAGGTACAGAAGAAAATTCTGATATCCATCATCAAATTGGCGTTATTGATATACTCTGAATCGAGAACCAGTTTTCGTCGAACGCTGTCGAGGTCAGAATCAGGGGGAAGATTGATTTGAGCAAGACCGGTAATTCCAGGCAAAACGCTCGTTCGGAACATGTATCCGGGAATCTTTTTTTCCAAAATCGCCGTAAATTCAGGACGTTCCGGACGCGGTCCAATAAGAGCCATCTGACCAAAAAGAACGTTAAACAGCTGAGGAAGTTCGTCGAGGTGCAGCGGACGAAGAATTCTGCCCAAACGGGTAATTCGCGGGTCGTTTTTAGCCGTCCAGACGGGACCGGTTTTGGCTTCGGCGTCTTTAAGCATCGTACGAATTTTCATCAGGTTGAAAACCTTGCCGTCTTTGCCAACGCGCCGCTGTTTGTAAATTGCCGGTCCAGGCGAGGTAATATGAACCAAAATAATCAGAAAAAACATAATCGGCAGCCCAGGGATTAATAACAAAAGCGCTGCCAACTGATTGACTCGAGCCGAAAAAGCAAAATACAGTTTTTGTTTCGTGCTGAGTTTATCAGATTCTTTCTGGGGATTTGATGTTTTTTTTGACATATCTTTAAACCTCATAAGCAACAAGGTCATTGTTTATATATAAACTATACGCTCCAAAATAATATTAGTTCAGGAGGATAGCGATAAATTCTACTGTTTAAATTTTAATCAGTTTTTACAAATTCGTATTGACGATAATTCGGAAAAAAAGAAAGATTTTTTTAATTTTCTGAATACAACCGTTAAATTCGGAATTATTTTTTAAAATATTTGAAATTTTTTGATTCAGATACTAAACAAAGAGGAAAAATTTGCTATATTAATATATGAGTGTAACTTTATTCGAAAAAAGCGATGTCTTGAAAGAGATTTTATCCAATCTCGATTTTGTTTTGCTTTTTGAGATATTTAGTATGAAAGAAAATATTTCACTATTTATTCAGACAATTACGTATAATTTATATGGACTACGAACCCCCAATTTCCCAATCATCTGACGAAAATGATGTGAATTCCGAATCGGAAATCATTCATATTGATTCAGGCGATATTTTCCACGCTGACCCGTCGACTATTTTTATTCGTCAGATCCTGAGCGTATTCTATCTTCTTTGCGGACTTGGAATACTATACATTGCTTTGTTTTTGTCGCCCCATCAAAGCGGCAGCAATTATGTCGTTTACTTTGTGGTAATTGGAATTGGATTAATTATCGCTTCGATAGCCTATTTCATTTCTGCCCTGCATAAAAGATCGTATCGCAGTTTTATCAATGAACAGGGGTTAGGCTGCAGCAACAGCCACAACATTCCAGCTCATTCATGGAGCGAAGTAGACTACGTCCTTCAAAGACTTTATTACCGCGGCACGCCTCCCTCTAATGGCGTTTGGGGCATTGCGCCCAGACGTCTGGATGAAGATTACATCGTTGTTTTAAAATCCGGTCAGCGTCTGTTTTTTGGGCGTCGGAATCTGGGGCATTTATCGCGGTTTAAACCGCTGATTTTGTATTATTCTGAACAGAATAACATCGAATGGAAAACCCAGGAAATATATCACAGCCGTAAGCTCAAAGCGGGATCTCAGCTTATTCCTTCCCTGTTGCTGGCATTACAGGCGCTCATTCCTTTGGTATTCCTGGGTATTCAGGCTGGAATTGTTTACGGGCTGCATAACGATATTTTTGTACTCACAGCAAAGGAAAAAGAGGAGCAGCTGGCAACGCGCTTTTCCTGGCCGGTTGAGTTTATTACCCGAAAGGCAGAACAGATTAATCAGGTGCTGGATCGCGGTTCTGTTTCTCCCTTAGACGTGAGAATATCGTCGCTGTACCTTACAGAAAATGGCGATGCAGTAGCATTTGGAACTGACAGCGGTTCATTTCAGTTGCGAGACGTATCTACCGGAGCCGAACTGGGGACGCTTCCCAACGCTCTGTTGTCTGCTGTTATTTTTACCATGACATCGCAAGACAACACAAAGGTAATCGCTCGAGATTTTGACAATCAGCTTCAGGTTTGGGACCTCAATAAAAAGAAAGAAATTTTTTCTTTGGACGTTCCAAACAAGTACTACCATTCGGCGGTTTTTTCAGCTGACGGTTCATTCTTGTACTTCGGAGATTTGGAGGGGCGCGTTGCAGTCTACGATTTGAAATCTGAAAATCTGGTTAAAAAATTCCAGGTCCTCCAAAACCCTGTCATTTACACGTACGCTTCCCGAGAAGGACGAAAAGTATTAGCTGCGTTTAAAAACAACTCGGTTTATATTTGGGACTTGTTCATGCAGGGCGAACCAATTTCCCTTAATTTGGACAGCGAACTGGCATGTGCCGAATTTACTCAGGACAATAAAGAATTGGGAACGTTAGAAAAAAATGGCACTTTCCGAATTTGGAATTACGCCATTCGACAGGAAACGTTCAGACGTCCATTGTTTACTTCTGAAACAGAAAAAATTGACGTATTTACATTTTCACATGATGGGAAAGTCATTGCATACGGCTCGACATCCGGCGTAGTTTCTATCCTGTCAATTACAAAAAGCCGAATTTTGGAAACGTTAAAAGTCCCGGGAATGGAATCGCCAACGCCGATTCTGGATTTAAAGTTTTCTTCTGACGACAAATATTTGATTGTTGGTACAAAGTACGGCGTCTGGAAAGTTCGAGCTGACATTGACATCAACAAAGAATAACCCGCTAATTCATAAAAAACCGGCCCCGGAAGTTCAGTTAACCGGGGCTTTTTTATTGGACAACATTAGTTCAAAAGAACAACGGCTTCTGAAACGATATCATCGGGTGCGTTCAAATTGGAGGGCATGAAAAAAGGAAAGAGTCTTGAAACCTTTTTTAGCGTCCAGATTTATATGTTTCTATCCCCACGTCTTTAGACGTGGGAAATAAAAACAATTCCAAAATCGTAGCTCCCAGATTTATCTGGGGGACTAAAAACGCGCGCCTCCTCCAAACGCTTCCACTCCCCGAGGGGAATTCGCGCGTTATAATCTTATTTAGCGTTATATCTGCCCCCCACACCTAAAGGTGTGGGCTACGATTTAGACGTTCATTTTACCTGTTTTCGCAACTTAAAATGTATCGCACCCATATCATCGGAAAAAGAACGTCAAAAGGAATCGCGTTACGAAAACTACTCGTAACCGAAATACAAATCGTCTTTATTTTTATTATAGAAATTATTCAGTGCGCATTCAACCGCGAAATGATAATCGCCCTGAGAAATAACTTCCTGCCACGCCGCTTCAAATCCGATTTCAGTTTGTCGAGCGGAATAATCTTCAATCTTTTCCTTCATCAGGAACGTCATGCGTTCTTTACCTTCTTTTTTGATTATTGGGAAAAATAGAGTCAATCGGCGAATAAAATGTTGATATAGACTCGGAGGCAGAATTCGATTAAACGAAACAATGCCTTGAATTGACTCCGTCATACAAAAGTAATTTTCCCTGGGTGCGTCGTCCTGACTCGAGTCATTATTATGTTTTAAACGATTCATAAATATTTTTTGAATCGTTTCGGAGAAATCAGGATTGGCAAACTGTCTTAAGAATTCTCTCTGTTTCTTTTCAAGGAAATTTATCAACTTTTTCTTATCTTCATCGTTCTGTTCTTCATCCTGATCGTCGTCATCAGACTCTTTCCAGGGTTCAGAGTCGTCGTCATCGGATTCTTTCCACGACTCAGTCTCGTCGTCATCGGACTCTTTCCACGATTCTACTTCGTCGTCATCGGACTCTTGCCAAGGCTCGACATCGTCGTCATCGGATTCCTTCCAGTCTTCCTCATCATCAAAATCGTTGTTACTCCAGAGTTCTTCCAGTTCTTTATTTTTCGTTTTTACATTGTCCCAATCGAAACCGTCCCAATCGTAATTATCCCAATTGGTTTCCGGGGCTTTGTCCTCGCTTGCTTGCTCATGATTATCAGCGCTGACGTCTTCGGACTGTTCATCGTCTTCGGATTCAGGAGAGCCCGACTTGTTTTTTTTGTCTTTAGGCATGATTGACACGGAAAGACTAAACCATACAGGGCGAGGAACAGGATGCGAGTTTTCTTCCTGGAAAGAAAACTCGGAATCCTTTTTATTTTGTTCATTGTTGAAATACAACGATTTGTTTAAACAAATAACCGCTCCTTTCATTTTGGAAATGTTACGAATGAGAGATTTCCCCATGTCAATAAAATGTTCACTGGACTCCCTTTGTTCTTCATTTTCCAGACGGTAGGCGATTTGTTGAGCTTCATTTAAATAACCATTGACCGCCAACAACTCAACCAACTGCAAATAGGCGTAAGACTGAACGGTTGCATTTTGAAAGCGTTCTATGCACTTTAAAGCAGAGCTTTGTCCCTGAATTTTCCAGTATTCATGTGCCGCCAGACCGATCATCAGCCCTTGCTGAATAAGGGGTTTATATTCTGAAATGCCATCCAGAATGATTTCCAGCGTAGTTAACGCCTCAGCCGCATTGCCAATTTGCTGAAACATTTGATAAACGGCAAAGAGATACTTGCAGCGGATTCTGCCAATATTTAGCTGGGCGAATTCGTTTCGGGATTGCTTAAGAAAAGTCTGAATCTTTTCCGTGTCGTTCAACCGCGATAAGACAAGCAGATTAATTGCATGCAGCTTTGGACATCTGACGCTGCTTTCTGGAATTGACATTGTTTCTTCCATGAGCTTTTCCAGCCAGAAGTCCATCTGCGGCATGCTTTCATTTTTCAAATAGAACCGCGTCTGAAGGTTATCCAGCGATTTTCTCAGCGCATCCGCCCTGATATCGACATAACGAATATGTGCAATTGTCTCTAAAGCGTCATCAGGACGATTTGCCGCCGCCTGAACTTCCGCTATCCATGACAATGATTTATCGCGTTCTACATTATCGTCTATAATTCTGGCTATTTTAACGGCAGTTTTCAATATATCGTCTTTCATGATATTATCTCCCT
This sequence comes from Thermoguttaceae bacterium, assembly GCA_045651945.1. GTDB lineage: Bacteria > Planctomycetota > Planctomycetia > Pirellulales > Thermoguttaceae > RUG11551. Next base: position 5,240 of record JAZRTH010000375.1, on the reverse strand, counting down.
ACTATTAATATACGAATTATATCTGAATATCTAACTAATGATTACAAAAATTTTTTAATTTTTTCCGGAAGTTGATTGTACGGATAAAGTTTTTCGTAGTCCAACAAACCGGATAAGGCGCGAGAAAAGACGTGAAAACCTTTTTCTGCCAAAACGGCTACCGGGTTCAAACCACCCACTGTTACAACGCCGATTCGACCGTCGTCAACAGGAATTCCCAACAACGATTGATTCGGACGTCCAACAAGAATATACGACCCCAATCCAATCGCTTTCATCTGCTTTCCAATTTCTTCAACCATGGGTCTGGATTCTGCAGGCGTTTCTCGAAAACCGGCGCCGACGATTCCATCTCCATGACGAACGGCGCTGCGAAAGTCCGTCAAACCTGCGCGAATAAACAGTTCCAACGGATCTAAACTGATGCCGTCGTAATGAATTATTTCGGTAAAACGAACAGGCTGATGATTTTCAAACCGAAGCAATCCTGCAAAACGGGATTGCATAGGAACTCCGCTTTTGAGCAGCGCGCCATTGAGCGTTATCGTGCAAACTGTACAAAACCCGATTTTATCGTATGGAACGGAAACGTCTCCAGCTCGTTCGCCAGGCCCCAGAAGACAAACCAGCGTTCCCATCGAATAACCGCAGGCAAATACGTCGCAAATTTCTTTAATACAGCCAGCAAAAATATGAGGGTCTACAAGAGAAACGTTGACAATGACTTTGCCGGTTCGGCTTGCCAAATCAAATGTCATGCGATAAATCATTTGATCGATTTTCGACGACATGTACCCAACGCGCTGGAGAGCCTGTAAATCATGAAGCTGCTCCTTCCCTGAACTGGTTAGAATTCGCCCCTGACGTCCTACAGACTTTGTGAACCCTTCGTTATCCAGTTCTTGAAGATACATTCGCACTGCGCGTTCAGAAACGTCCATATCAGCATAAACCAGAGCTTGAGCTATGGCTGTCGAACTGAGCGGACGATTCTCGGACTGCAATACTTCCAGAATGGCTTTTTTCTTTTTGTCAACCTTATCCATAATATCAAAAGAATGCGGATTTAGGAATTCGGAATAATCTTCAGATGAGCGCTTTGCGTAATTACTAATTCCGTGGGCTAAAACCCATGGCTACTAATAATGAACTGCTACGCAGTTCTAGCGGAACGCTTCGCGTCAATTACTAATTACTAATTACTCATTACTAATTTATTGATAAATGCTCAAATGTCGAATATAAATTTCCATAATCATCAGATTCATCGTTGTCATGTAATGCTTTCCTCCGATATGCGACCATTTATCTATAGAAGGAGAGTTAACGTCCCAGCTTCCACCACATGGATGATCTGCCGGCAGCTGGGAGTTTTGCAATCTGGGCATAATAGCAGATTGCCATGTTTTCCACGCTTCGCCTTTTTGAGCAAACATGACTGCTGTAGCATAATACCAGTAATAAACGTCTGAACTGTACTCAGAATCGCCTTTTTTCCCAGGAGTATTTTGAAGCAAATACTGAATTGTTTCTTGTGAATCAACCAAATCAGGATTGATGCACCATTGCATAAACAACCCTTCAGCCGTCATGGCGGGAGTTGTTTTTTTCCAGTCTGCATACTTGGAATCTACGCCGTTGTCCGGATTGTAAATATAACGTTTGTTTTCCGGGTTTTGCGCTCTGTCCAGCCAGCGTTGAGCGTTGTTAAGAACGGGAATAATCTCATCGGCTTTGAGAACTTCAGCCGCCATGGCGGAACGGAGAGCCATAATCTGCCACCCGGAAGACGACGTGTCCGATTCGCTGTGCGGCTGTCCTTCCAGACCGTCACTTTCGTATCGCCACCCGCCCAATCTGGGGTTTTGCGTAGCAATAATATACCGAACTGCCGCTTGGGCAGCGGGTAAAAGTTTTGGATCGCGCGTTAAACCGTACGCCTCGCAAAGAGCAGTCGTTGCCATAGCGTGAGCGTATGAATGTGAATTGGAATCCGTATCGGTTTCTTTATTGTACAAAGCGCCGACGGCTCCCAATTTTCCATTACTGCCGCGCACCGGGACGGTTTGCTGATGCTGGATTAAATAATCGAGTCCTTTTTGGATTTCCTCTTTGTACAATCCATCTTTGTGCGTGTACCCTGCTCCAAGCATACTCAACAAAGCCAGAGCCGTTGCCGCAGTGTCGCATTGCATATTGCCGTTTTGCTGCATTTCCTGACTGACGTGAAGCGAAGCGGGCTGTTGATGAAAGCGCCATCGTCCATCTGGCCATTGAGTTTTGGAAACGAACTTTAACCCCTCTTCAATCGTTTGGTTAATTTGCGCATCGCCGCCAAAACTGGTAATCATTTGAGGACGCAGCGCCGGAGCGCGATTTTTATAAGCGTCAGACGGAACAACGTCTTCTCGCTTTATCGATAAAATTGACGGCGCGCCAATGGAAACAGCAGACTCTGGCGGCGTTTCCAGACTTCTGAATTCATCGCCGTTTAATCCTCCAAAACCGGAATTAAAATCTCGTGGAATCGGAACGCTTGTTGGACGTTTTGGGGAATCAAGAGCAATGCTTTTGGAAATGTCTTCTGCTGTTTGCTCGTTATAAGCGGTCGGGGAATCGTAACTGGCGCGAGGCAGTCCGCGAACTCCCTCTGAAACCGGCGTTCGGGTTTGCGCCTTGGGAGCGGAGGAACTGGCTTTTGCCAAAATAGCCGTTTCTCTGGTACGATTGACCGCGCTGGGACGAGCTGTCGTTACAGGCTGAACCAGTTCTGGAATGGAAACGGAGCTATGTTCCGGCATATCTGCGTTTATCTCAGGGATGGAGTCAAAATTCTGAATGTCAAGAATCGTCGATTTATCTGCCATTGGACGAATGGATTCCGTCGTTCCAACGTCAAGAACAACTTTGGACGAGTCTGCCATAACAGTTTGCTCTCCCATCGTCCCCAAGTCTGACTGAGGACGTTCATGCTCAACAGTTGAAATCAACTGTTCATGTTCTGGCAAAGGGATGCTTTTGTGTATATTGCTGGGATTGAACTGCGTATTAAACGTTCGACTGACGTCTGGCTGAACGTCTTCCCTCGGAGCTTCAATTTCATTAACTTCGATTGGCGTTACATTGGGAACTTCAGAAAGCTCTGGAGAATCAGGCGTTTGAAATTCATGATCAAGCGAAGCGTTAATCTCATCTACAGAAGGCAGAGTTTTTTCATCGTTAAACTCCTGCTCTTCGGCAGGCGACGTCGGCGTAAGCTGTTCAAAACTGTCTTGAATCTGAGGAGAATCCAGCCGACTGTCGTCATATCCGGAAATAACCTGTGGTTCTCGAACAGGCGCTGGAATCGGATCAGTCTCATCATCGGCAGAAGCTTGATGATTATCAGACCGGCTGATTTCCAGCTTGATGTACTTGTCGCGAAAATAAGCCAGCAGACCAATATGCGCCAAAAGACTGAGGATCAAACAAAACTGAATTCGAATAAGCCATCGAGAACGTTTTTCAGAAAGAATATCTTCATATTTGGCGCTGGGAACGGGAACGCCGGGTGCAGACAACTGCGCCTTAACGCTTGACTCTGAAAGCGCGGCGTTAGTTGAACTGGGCGTCGGTTGCGATGACTGACGGTTCATTTGATTTTGTTTTGGCATTGATGGCTTCATTGGCTATTTTCTCGCTTTGGCGGTTACGCAGTAATCGGTAATTCCTACCTCGCGGCAGGCGTCAATACAGAAAAAAACCGGTTCGAAGCGACAGTCCCGGTCTGCTCGAACGATAACGTTGTTTTTGGTCGGATTGCTGTTCCAGTGAACTTTGAGAGCCTTAATCAACTGATCAGGGGTAAGCTGATCCTCTCCGATGAAGTATTCCCCCTCGGCAGAGACGTTAATAATCAGTTCTTTAGGCTGTTCAATCAAAGGTTTGGCAATACTGGTTTCTGGTATATTAATATCCATGCGCCGTTCTTCCTCTGAAAATCGGGAAGAAACCAGGAAAAATATAACCAGCAAGAACACGACGTCGATCAACGGCGTGAGGCTCAAATTTGACAGCGCTTTACTTTGGGGCAATTGAATCATCTTTTTGACGTAATTTGTATCAGAACGTATTAAACGCCTCTGTTTTGGATTAAATTATAGCTCGTTTTTTGTTCAAGAACAACTCTTTTTTAGTATTATAATACAAAATAAAATTATTTGCAATAGTTCAAATCCATACAATATGTATTTTTAAAGTAAAAATTAAACGGATTCGGCGGATTTTTACATCCCCGGGGGTCGAAATTTTGTCATAATTTTGTATAATTCAAGGTTAGAAATTCTGACGCGTCGCTTGACCGTCATTCTAACTTAACCTATTTTACTATTTTACCGAGACAAGTTAACTCCATGGCTGAAACAGCAGAGGAATTCCGCAACCGACTCATTAATCAATACAACGAAATCGCTCGACTGGCGGGAGCGCTGGCGCACGAGATTAAAAATCCGTTGTCAACCATACGTCTTAACCTTGACATGATGGCGGAAGACCTCACGCCGCCGGAAACCCAACGAGAGCGTCGGACGGCTTTGAAACTGGAAACCGTTCGGAATGAATGCAAGCGGCTTCAAAACCTGCTGGACGAATTCCTTAACTACGCTCGAGCGCGGAGTTTACAGCTTCGTCCAGGCAACCTCAACACCGTCGTTCAGAGCGTTTTAGACTTCTTTATGCCGGCGGCGCTGGAATCAGGAATTGACCTGTCTGCGTATTTGGGAAACGACTTGCCTTCGGTCATGCTGGACGACGAATCGTTTTATCGCGCCTTGCTCAACCTGTTAATCAACGCTCAACAGGCAATTTGTCATAGCGCAGAAAAAAATGCGGCGAAAGACGAAACGGAGCCTGAAAACGTCAAATCAGATAACATCGGGAGAATTATGGTTCGAACCCGAGCGGAGCCGGAATCCGTCGTTTTGGAAATTATCGACGACGGTCCTGGCATGAACAAGGCGGTGGCACAAAAATGCTTTGACGCGTTCTATTCTACAAAACGCGGAGGTTCCGGACTGGGCTTGCCAACGGTAAAGCAGATTGTCGAAGCCCATAACGGCAAGGTGGAAGTCCAAACCGAGGAAGGAAAAGGCACCCGGTTTATCATAACGCTCCCAACGCTGACGAGGATTAGCTAAACGAGAATTACAAACAAGCGCCTCATTGAGACGCTTGCACCAATTACTAATTACTAATCACTAATT
>JAZRTH010000374.1:0-17238 GCA_045651945.1 Thermoguttaceae bacterium | reverse complement strand
CTGACCGTTGGTCTTGGTAACTTCATGCGCCCAGGAAATCAGCGAACCGTTGATGGACGGGGTCGCGTTGCGTCCCGTACCGTCTGAAAGCTGCATCGTTCCCTTGGAAGCAATGTCGTACAGCAGGATTTCAGTCGTCTTGCCAACCTGATAGGTTCCGTTGAGTGAATATTTGACCGAGTAGACGTCGCCTTCCCAAACAATCATGCCGTTGTCGATATTCGCTCTGACGTTATTGGTCGAGTATTCCTTCTGTTCCATCAGACCATACTTGCCAGGAACGTCCAGCGTCTGTGTTTCACGGATGGTAATCTGCTCGCCCGTAGAGATCGTGTACATGACCAGTCTTCGGGTGCTGACGCCTTCAACGTCTTCTTCCCAAACAATGTAGTCGCCGTCGATCTGCGGGTTATAGCATACAACGCCAGGCTGACTGATGCAGGTCGGCGTGGTTGTTCCTTCGCCTTCCTTGTAGTAAATCTGATTGTCAAGCGTGAAGACGATGCTGTTGGCTTTCGCCGCGAAATCGTTCTTGTCAATGTTCTGATTGACGTGCAGCGATTCGATCGGAATATTGCCGTAAGCAATCATGTTCGTGCCGGCATCCGGATTCTGGAGGCTGGCAATGTCCAGCGAGTACAGCGAACCAACCGTCGAACCGGCTTTATCAGCAACAAAGTAGTAAATGCAGCTGTCGGCAATTACCGGAGAGTAGTAGTCGTAATCGGAATAGGCGAACGGAACAGGAGTTCCTTCACTTTCCGAAGTGGCTTCTCCAATGACGTAGTAGTACAGCGACCAGTGCAGCGTCTTCGGATCCTGCTTCGACCAGACGACCAGGACGGAACCATCGCTCATTTGACGTGCGGTCAGGTACGCGTCGTCGGTTGCTTCGCCGTCGCGGGTAATGTCGTTGATGGTAACGTAACCGGTTTCTTCAGACCACGCCGTTCGGGTGTCAATATAGTGAATATCTTTGCCGGAACGGAAGACTATGTAATCGCCCGCAATCGAGGTTTCGTAGTTGTCTGAAGAGCTGGCAACCGTAACCGGGGTTACAGCCCATCCGCCGCCCTGGATCTGGTCGGCGTCAACGCTGACGTGAAGCGTACCGCTGGTGTGGATGAAGTCGATTTCAGGAGCCAGAGGCGTGGCATCTCGTCTGACATTCGGGTTGTTTCCATCAAACGGATTGGCGGGATCGCCATAGCCCTTAGCCGTACCGTCGGCGGTTTCGTAGTACAAGTCAAATTCGGAACCGAAGGACTTGGTTATCATAATCGGAACCTGAATCGTATGCCAGCCGGTATTGCCTTCAGCATAGATGTCAGTCTGATGTACGCAAACTTCCGGCTTGCGGAACGAACCGAAGTTGACTCCGGAGTAATCGCCTTCCTTTGTTACAACGACAACCTGATAACCGCCGTCGGACAGGTTATCACCCGGCATGGAGTGCGAGGTGAGAATGTTGAACCATTCAATGTCCTCAGTCGGAAGCAGTTTTTCGCCGCCGTTGCTGACGCGCAGATCAAACACGCCAGAGTTAATCGTTACACGATTTCCAGCGCGCGTTGCTGTCATCTTGACGCTGGCAAGCGTATTGACCGCATCGGCAAAGTTCTTCGCCAGTTCTTCCATCGGTTTTTCAACAGACGGATCGAAGTAGACGTAAATCTTCGTCGAATCAGTCGAAACCATATCCGGAACGTTCGTCAGGATGAAGTCGTATGTTACCGGAGCGCCGTCAACATAGTTGGTTCCGTAGTTGGTAATGTAAACGTGGCAGCCTTCCAGAGAAATGTTGTTCTCGTTGAGGAATTCAAACGTGAACGCTTTCTCGCTGACCGGAACGCTGGCGTTGGACGCGTCGTTTTCCGGAATGGAAGCGACTCGCTGCGGATACGAACGCAGATACAGTTCAGATTCTTCCAGAGTGTGAAGCGTTGCGCCGTAAGTTTCCTTGAACCAGTCAATGATCGCTTGTTCATCAACCGCTCCGTCCGTAATAAACGTTGAAGTAAATTCCGTGGAAACGTCGTTGATGTTGAAGATTTCACGAACGATGTACGTTCCGGAAACCAGGTTTTCAAACTTGTAGTATCCGAACGGATTGGTAACTTCAATGGATTCCGCCGGAACCCACTTGCCGTCCACTTCGCGTCCGTCGTCCCAAACGCCGTTGTTGTTGGCGTCGATATAAATCGCAGCGCCCTTGAGTCCGTCTTCCGTAATGGAAGTTGTGTCGTCTTCCGGATAGACGTCCCAAATGCCGTTGTTGTTGGCGTCGTTGAACTTGTAGCCTTCAATGACGCTTGAGCCTTCCTGAACGAATACGATGTAGTCTTCAACTTCGCCGTATCCGCCGAAGCCGGAAGCGGCAGGCGTCAAGCTGGCAAAGTCGTTGGACTGTTCGTAGAAGCGAACGCGCATTGCTGTTTCGCCGATCTTCGCATATTCAGGAATGTTCAGGCTGACCAACAGGTCTGACGCTTCATTTACGCCGGTGTACGAACCAACTTCGTAACCCCAGGTAACGTTCCACTTGGACTTCGGAATATCTTCAAACTTGTCAGTTCCCTGTCTCTGGGCGACGTTGCTGACTTCAACCTGTTCCGTTTCGCTGAACGTTCCGTCCTGGTTGAAGTCAATCCAGAAGACCAAATAGCCTTCGCCGGTAACGGAAACAGGCAGCTGAACCGTCGCGCCGACAACAATCGCGGTGTCGATATAACCGGTGTTGGAATCAACGCTGATTCCGTCGTCTTCGTCAGCGTCAGCCATCGGAGACGGTTTGCCGTCCAACTCGAACGTTACGTCGCGTCCAATTGTCGCGCGGTTGCCTTCGCTGTCGCGCGGGGTAATCTGATGATACGCGCCGGAGCTGATTGCCAAGGTCTTGTAGGAATCTTCCGCGTCGCCGTAGTCATAGAAGAACTCAGACATCATAACCTGATAATCTTCCACTTCGCCGCGGGTGGCGTTCGCGCCGCCGAAGCCGATAGCGCCCAGATCGCGTCCGGAGGCGTCGGCGTTTCCAACGTCTGTAAGCTGTTCCGCGCTGAAACGAACGCGAGCAGAGGTCATGTAGTTGCCTTCAATCTGAGGAATCTGGTAATCTGTAACAATATCTGTTACACCAGTTCCGGAGACAACGTAGCCGCTCAAAATGCATTCGTCAGTCTCGAAAATGCCGTTGGCGTTGACGTCAACCCAGGCGTACAGATAACCGGTTCCAAGCGTGTTGGCGGTGTTGACCGTCAGTTTGACGTATTCGCCCGGCGTGAGCGTTTCTTCGTCGATTACAACGCCCTGCTCGTCGTTGATGACATTTCCATCGGGATCGAGCTTGCCGTACAGGTCGTCGCCAGCGGCGTTCTGAGAGAAATGCTGAGTGATTTCAGCGTCAACGCCGCCGGTAATGCCGTCGTCTTCCGTACCGAGGTAAATGTAGTCGCCGGACGCGTTATCGACGATGTGCGAAGCAGAGCCGTAAGACTGAGCTGCGTCGCCGTAATCGAAGAAGTCGTCAACCAGGTAAACCTTGTAATCTTCAACTTCGCCGCCGAGGACGATTGGATTAACGATGAAATTGCCATCAGCGTCTCGAGAGCCGGCGAACCACTGGCTGAAGTCAGCTCCGCTGGCTGCCGCTTCCGCAATTGTATCGACGGTAAAGAGTCTGGCGCGGAGGTACGTTTCGTCTGCGCCGCCTGTCAAAGCAGACGCCGAAACGTTGAATTCGTTTTCGCCAACGTAGACTTCCTTCATTGTGAAGAAGTCGCCGGCGGTGTTCCAGTAACCGTCGCCATTGACGTCAATCCACATGCAGACGTAACCGGCAATCGTTGTCGGAGCGTCTTGTTCAGCAATGGCGTCGTTGCGAACAGAGACGATAATCGTGTTGTCTTCCTTGCGGCTGAGCATGGCGTCCTTGAACTTGAATTCAAGACCGTCGTCGTCCGCAGAACCGGTGGCGTCTTTGTTGACAATCGCGTCGGCTGTCGCCATAACCGTTTCGCCCAGGCTAAAGCCCGGAACAATCACGTGAGCGGGACCGTCGTTCGCCAGGAACGTCTGGTAGTTGTAGTCCGGGAACATGGGCTTGTCCGGAGCGTCGCCGAAGTTCATGCCGGAGAGCGAAATGTTGAATATCGTTCTGCCAACCTGAGTTCCGGACGTGCGGTTGGGCTGAAGTTCGTTTCCAGCCTGGTCGTAAATGCAGTACGGACTTGTCGAGTTGCAATCAAGTTCAATCTGATACGTATAGCCCAGCGTCCACGAACCCGTTACCGGAATAATCGTTACTCTGTCTAACGTGGCGTTGTAACGGAACAGGTAATCGTAGGTCAGCTTGAGTTTTTCAACGTAAGGCGAACCGTTTTCAAAGGCGAGTTTGGCGTCAATAAAGTTGCCGTCAGCGTCCATTTCGTATCCGTTGAGAATGCGATAGACCGTGAACGATTTTTCTGTAACAGTATCGTCGTCGATTCCAACGCCTTCATCGGTGAAGTCCAAAATGAAGTTGGACAGCGAAACGCCTGTCAAAACGACGTCGTTGCGATGCAAATCGGAATCGTCCGTCAGTTTGGTTGACGGGGCTGTATCGTAGAGGTCAACCGGATTGAAAATCGAGGCAATCGGACCAACCCAGTCAATACGTTCGACAGCGCCGCGATCTTTGTAGACGTTGGAGCCAACGCCGGAAGAATTCTGAACGTTGGGATCGTCCGCGCGGAGCTGACCGTAAATGTCGGTGTCCGGCGCCATGATCGGAGACGTGCTGATTCCCAGGCGATCGTACAGCTTGTCCATTTCAGCGCGCTGAGCCAAAACGTTGGCGGACGCGTCGATAATTCTCGAATCGGCTTCCGGATAGAAGTTCAACTTATCCGGGTTGACAAACAGAGGTTCGCCGGAACGAAGCAGAATTGCATTCGACCCCAGAGCCGCGCCGCCGCTGGTATTGACGTTGTTGGAGTAGTAAGCGTTGTAACCGCTGACAATCGAGCTGCTGGCAGTGCCGTCCATCGAAATGCCGGATCCGCAGTTGGCGACAACGTTGTTCAAAACGGTTGCCGTTGCGTTGCTGCCGACCAAAATACCGGTATCGCCTTCTTTCGTACCCCAAATCGTGTTGTTGACAATACGTCCGTAAGGAACCGTGCCGACAATAGCCTCGGAGTTGGAGTTGCCGCCAAAGTAAATGCCGCCTGTTTCGTTAAACGCCAAAATGTTGTTATACGCAACGGTTGACGGCACCCAGCGTTCATCGTTAATCGTTGAGAACGGAACGATAAATCCGGGGAAGATAGCGTCCGGCGCGTCAGGATCAACCTGAACGTCAGAAGCGGGAACCTGAATGCTGATTGAATAAGATCCCAAACTGGCGTAGTCAGTGTAATTTCCTGTTGAACCCGTAGAGATCGAATCTCCTGTGGTCGAGGCGCCGGCTCCCGTTCCTTCAACTTTCATGCGGAAGGTCGCAACGCCATCCTCAAATGTGCCAGCCTGATCAACTACCAACTGATCCAGATTGATAAAGTACTTCAAACCGGATTCCTGAATAACAGCCGGATTGGTGATTTCAGCGCCGTCTTTGTTATACAGACGAACGCCGGTGTCAAGGTTGGTAATCAGATCAATGCCGCCAATGGTAACCTTCTGCGTGCAATCCTCTGAAACGGTAAAGACAAACCAGTCAGCATCGTCTTTGGTTGTGATGATGCCGGTAGCAATTACTCCGGAAGTTGCCTGAGCGATGTCGCCAATATCGGTAGCGTTGCCAGCGCTATCGCCGTGATCGTCCGGTCGAACGCCCATTGTATTGGTAGCTTCCGGATCAGTTCTCTGAAGACCAATAATGACGTCGGTAATAATCTTGATGTCGTCTTCTTTGTTGGTAGCGCCTGCGTATTCGCCCTTGCTCCACTGAGTCAGAATCTGAGAGTATCCAACGCCCATAATCGGAGCCCAGCCGTTCGCGCCGCCGTAGTATTCGTTAGTCGGGTCGCCGTCGTGGCTCAAACCGAACGAGTGCCCAACTTCGTGCGAAACGGCTTCAGCAATGTTCTTCGCGCTTCCCAAATTGTCGGCGAAGACGTAAGCCGGAGTGTCGCTGTCCCAGGTGAACGAGCCAAGGAACGCAACGCCGCCGGCGGACTTGCCGTACCAGTCAGACCACGAACCGCCAATGCAGACGCGGATAACTCCCGACTGAGCGCAGGAATCGTCTTCCGGTTCAACTGTTGTAACGTTGACGTCCCACGGCATGAAGTCTTCCGCAACGCGCTGCCAGACTTCGTAAATCAAATCGTAGTTGGAATCGTAAGACGGAGTAACGACTTCCGCGCCGCCGTTCCAGGACGTGCCAACTGCAGTGTGTCCGGTGAAGTCCAGATAAATCTTGTACTTGGAATCCGGTTTGCTTTCCAGCTGGAATACTTCGCTCTGATGTCCGGAACCGTCAACTACTTTGTTGCCGGCAGAGTAAATGCCGTAGCCGGAGCTGTACGCAACGAGGTTATTGCTCAGAACAATCTGACCTTGACCATTTACAACGTTGGCGTCGCCGTGAACCAGAGTCTTGTCGTTAGCGGCGTTTTGACCGTTAACGAACTCCTGATAGGTGGCGGTTTCAGCGCCAAAGTTGATATAGGACAGCGTCTTCAAACCTTCATAGCCAACAACTCGCCCGGCAACCAGAATCGCGTCGCCGCAATCGGTGTCTGTAGCTGGAATGCCCTTAATCCAGGTTGCGCCGTACAGGTCGACGTGGTTGCTGCCGCCCGAATGTTTGGCTCTGACCGAGAAGGCGCGGTAAGTCGGATCGTTAATCGTGTACAGATACTGAGAGTTGACTGCTGTCGCAATCGCAGCTGCAACATCGTATGAACTGTCGCTTGAATGATACTGAATATAGAAATCAGACTCGCGAACGTTTTCCTGATTAACGTTGTATTCCCACCATTCATCAAAGTCGGCAAACGCGCCAGACGTGATTTCGGACGTTACAATGTCCATATTGATCATGACAAAGCGCTGTTCGCTGTTGCCGTCGCCAATGCTGAACATTCCCATGTGGTTAATCGCTCCGCCTTCCGGAGAAACGATTGTCAAACCGCCGTCAAGTCTGTCCGTTGCGCGGAACGTTCGGGTCAGATTCAAAGACTGATTTGGAACATCGTAAATTCCGTAATCAGAGCCTGTTCGGATATTGAGCTGATAATAGCCCGAAGTCGGTCCGCCCGGAGTCCCGGAATTGAACGCAGTATTGCTGGCAACGTTGGTATACATCGTCCCGCGCCCGCCGAGCGAAATGCAGAAGTTGTCTACATACAAGCCTTCGTGAGCGTTATTTTGCCCCTGCTGCTTCTTATAGTTGTTATCCTGGTGCGTTTCATATCCGCCAACGCGCTGGTCTTGCCAATTATAACTGGCGCGAACGCGGGCGTCGCCCCACTGCATACTGGCGCCGGACAGGAAGCCAGGAGACGTGATAACGTGGTTAATCACGTGAAGCTGATCGTTAAATCCGGTATCTCTGCCCTGGTTATCGACGCCGCCGTTAATCTTGACAACCGTCCAAAGATCGTCAACCTTCGTTGTGTATGTTCTATCCTCTTCTACAATCGTTTCTGAAACGGCAAACGCGTCTTCCAGAGCGTTTGCAATAGCGCTGGAAGCTCTATAAGACGTCATGGCGTAATCAATGTCAATCGTCTTCGCTCCGGCGATATCGTTGCCGCGAGAAGAAGAGGTTGTCATGCCAGGACCTGCTGTAATGCCCGCCGCGCAGCGAACGACCATGCTGTTTTCGCAAATGTAAGCGGAAACGCCGCCGCGACCCGATACTGCTGTAACAGCAGCGGCAATGTCGTAAATCGACGCAGCTTCAAACTGTTCCGGCTGTTCTTCGCCGGTTGCCAGAGCTTCGACAAAGAAACCGGTTTGGCTCAACAAGCTGGGAACAACCCTGTATTCAACCTCTTGACCGTAAACGTCTGTAACGGTAAAGGGTCTGTTAACCAGAGAAACAAAGTTGGTTCCATCCGGATTTACGCCTCGAGAATCGCCATTCTTGACAACTTCCGGATTGATGGATGTAAATTCAATCGTATCCGTTCCAACAGCAACAAACAGTTCGTCAGAGCTGGCGGTTAACGTCAATTCTTTGTTCAAACCAACGATGTTTCTGGCTGCCGACGATTTGGCGCCGTCAGTCAGAATGTCATCCTCAACCGACTGAGCGCACGCTGCAGCGTCGGCATAACGATTGTTAAGAGCTTCCGTCAGGTATTGAGCAAATTCGGACGCCGTCGTGGAATCGTTAATATAAATGACGCCAAAGTTAACGCCGGGTTCAATAATTGGGCTATTTTTGATTACAACGACGTTGATATCTCCTACTTCGTCAGAATGGAATTGCAGCTGGGCAGTATCGCCCGCCATGCGCGAAGCCGGAGCGCTGAGCGCCAGCAGTTTTTCGCCGGCGTTGACCGTGAAGACTTCGCTATCAATAGCAAACTTATCGCCGGGGAAGAAATTGAGTCCTTCCGTACCATAGAGCAATTCGCCCGTTGTGCTCAAATCGCCGACAAAATCGCTGCTTTGAGTTGTGAAATCCAGCTTGAGCTGAAGGTTGGACATGCCAGCGTATTCAGTCAAGTCAATTTTTGCCTGATACCAGCCGCCGCCCAAATCGATTACGTCATAACCAATCTTGGACGTTGGTTGATTGGTATGCAGATAGTTATTGTTGTTATCCGGCAAATCGTTATCCAGGTTGGTTCCCAGCATAACCCACTGACCGTTAGCCGCTGTGAGCATTTCAACCATTGTGTCATAGCCCTGCTGATTGGTCTTTGCTCCAATCGTTGCAGCATTTTGGGCTGCCAACTGGGATGCTGACGGATCTGTACAACGGATGTAAAGGCGGAAGGCATCGAAAACTTCGCTGTTTTCCGAATCGAGATAATAATCAAACGTCATGAACGGCTGATCGTCAGACGAAATGTTCGTCAAAGAGAATTCATCTGAAACCAGCGAGCCGTGAGCGCCGCCCGCCGCGTTGTACGTGCTGTACAAACCGGCGTTGGTAACATAAGCGTTGAGCGTGTTATTGACTGACCCCTGACCGTATCCGATGTATTTATTATTGCCCGGATTTTCCATTCCGAAATAATAGCTCGTACTGCCATCGGCTGGACTCTTGCGTGCGTTGTCAAAAGTACTGTAGATTTTATGTCCTTCGTCCCCTTCACGCATATTTGTGCGGTGCCAGAAGTTGAAGTCCTGAGTGGTGAAGTCAATTCCAACCGCTCCGCCTCTGCCTGTCTGGATGGAGTACGCGCCGTTGCTGAAGACGCCCTTGTAAGCGCCGGTCGTGTCGAAGCAGTAAACAACGCCGTTGTTGTCCGTTGCAAAGAGCAAATTGGCATACTTCTGACCTTCGACGTTTTCAGGACCGTTGGTCAAACCGGTGAAGTTCTTGCCCAGGCAGGCAATCAGTTCCAGATTGAACTTCTTTTCGCGGTAAGTGTTGTCACACAGCGAGAGATACGACTGATCGCCGTCTTTGCGGGTTTCGTAAATGACGTCCCAATCGGTTTCCGCAGCGTCCATTTCTTCATTGTCTGTGCCGAAGCGGAACGTATCATGGAAATCAGCGCCGTTATTTTCATCTCGGACGTCGAAGTCCGCCATGGAGCCGCCTTCGTACGTAATGCGATAAAGGTCGCCATTTTCCGAAACGGCGTACAGATCTTCTCCGACCCACGCCAAGCCGGTCAGCTTGCCGCCGTTGGCGTTGATGTCGCCGTCAAAGACAAAGACTGTATCGTCGTTAGCATTAACTTCTTCCAGTTCGCCGGTAAACATGATGTATTTGCCGGTAACGGTCGTTTGAATGGCGTCTTCATACTCGCGATTTTCCAGCTTGAAGTTTTCAATCGCGCGATTGATGAGACGGGAAATCTGGTCAGCCGGATAATCGGCGTCAACGCGAACGCGAAGAACGTTCGTTCCTTCTGTTACGCCAGCGCCGCTCAGTCCGCCCAGAACGTTTTCACGATGAGTAAAGATAACCGTATCGCCGGCGTCGAATTCGTCCGCCGCCAGGTTGTGAATCGTAATTCTGTCGCCAATGGACGGAACGAGGTTGCCGTTTGCATCCTGTGTAACGTTGCGATGGAAGAACGAAGCGTAAAGACCAGAAACGTTTTGATTGATTGCGTCGCAAATCGACTGGTCAAGTTTCGTCAGCCAGGTATTGACGTCAGACGGTCTTTCGCCAGTCGCCCATTCAGTAAAGGGAATCGCAATATTGCCATCCGCTACGCCTGTGAAAGCAACCTGAGTAACCCAATCCTCGGCTGTTTGAGACGTATAGGTGAACAGGGAGTTGAAGGAAATGCGGCCGATTTCGTCGTCGTCCTGAGCCATGTTTTCGTTGGCGTCGTCCCAACCTGCAATGGCAGTAATGCCCGCTTTGTTGAGTTGAGCCACAATCTTGCGCATCAAAGACATGGACGATTCATCGTTGTTGATAACAACTGTAAAAGCGCCCTCTGGAGCCTTGGCGCGATCGGCTTCCGGTAATGTACTGTTGGAGAAGAAGATGATCTTAGGCTGAGGATTCTCTTCTTCGATGTTGACAAACAGAAGCTGGTCGCCATCGGTAACTGCCGGATCCTGAGCAATTTCAAGAACCTGTCCGCTGTCAAACTCGAACGTCTTGCCGGCAACGGTAAACGTCTGACCGTCGCGAATCTTCAAACCGCCAAGCGGGTCAATCATCAGGTCAACGCCGGTGTCAAATTCGACAATAACGTCGTCCAGAGCGGTTTCCGCTTCAAACTTGAACGTAAGCTGATGACCATCGCGAAGATCAAGCAGCGTTGATTCCGTACTGGGATCTGAAGCGTCTTTCGTCTTGAGCGTAAGTCCGGAAAGCAGGTAAGACAGCGGAACGTCGTTGGTTCCAGCCTTGGCTGATTCGTCCTGACCGCCTTCGAGCGAATGAACCGTACCGTCGTTGTTGACCATGTACAGCAGGTTCTGGTTGAAGTCGACGCCAGCAATCTGACGAGTCAGGTTGCCAATGACAAACATCGGACGGTTGGTGTACTGATAGCCCGTACCGTTTTCGTGAGCGAAAACAATCGCTTCGTAACGAATGCCGGTCGTGTATTCGTCAAGTCGTTCCAGA
The DNA here is from genome assembly GCA_045651945.1 of Thermoguttaceae bacterium. Taxonomy (GTDB): domain Bacteria; phylum Planctomycetota; class Planctomycetia; order Pirellulales; family Thermoguttaceae; genus RUG11551. The sequence goes on along the minus strand of JAZRTH010000374.1, from coordinate 6,032 downwards.
CCCTTTTCGCCCAATGTGTACGCAACGGTTCCCAAAACGCCGGCGTCGGTTCTGTTATTGGCGTCTTCCAGACTGATAATCTGCCGCGTACCGGTCTTGTTGTCGATGGCGAACATCTGACCATCGCTTCGCATAACGTAATCGCCGTAAACGTCGTTGAACCCGGGATTATCGTTATCGTGCGTATGATTTCCGCCCCAATCAACTTCTCCAGATCCGGTAAAGCTGTTGTTGGAATACAAATCCTTGTTGTTTCCAAGATACATGCGGACGTCAGCCAGCGAGTACGATTCCGGCTTGAAGTTAAGCTGATACGTTGTGTCAACCGGCAGATTCGTCCAGCCTCTGCCGTTCATGTCGTCTTCAACAATGCGTTCGACAGAGTCAACAGATTCCTGACGAATCAGCTGCTGAGCCAGCGCGGCGGGAGACATGTGCTGCGGGGCAACGGCGACATAATACGTGCCTTCCGGGACGTAGAACGTGCCGATGAAGGGGTCGCCTCCGCCGCCAGAACCGGATTCCAGATTGCTGGAATCCGCGCCGGTAAACGGAGTTGCCTGGTCGCCGGTAATATTGCTTCCCGTTGAAGACGCCATGAGCGTTCCACCAGCGTTAAAGAGCCACAGATTGACCTTCGCGCGTCCCATGCCGTCTGAGTAGTCTACGTCAATGGTAAGCGGATAGACGCCCTGTCCCGTGTTGGAAACGCCAGGAATGTCTTGCTGGTTTGGAATCTTGACGTCAAACTTGTACCAGTCAATATCGTTCGAGCTGGAAATGTAACCGGTCAGGCTCATGGAACCATGAGTCGTTTCCAGAACGTTGCCAATATTTTGAGCGGCGCGGAACGTGTCGTTCTTTCCAATTCCGTTGGGATCAATGTTCTTTCCGGTGATGCCAATTTCGACGTCTGCAGTGTCGACCGTCAACGGCGATGAAGACGGCGTGCCGATAACTTCGATGCCGTTGGAGGCGTAGAAGATTTGAGCGTACTGAACTGTGCTGCCCGCCTTTTCCTGTGTTTCTCGCAGACGAATCTGGATGTTGTATTCGCCGTAGGTGCGGCCTTCCAGATCGGCAATCGCGCCAGACGTGTTGTCTGTCGTGTTGCTGTCATTGGCATTGCTCTTTACACGCAGATAATATTGCGTTTCAACGCCGGCAACGCCCGGAAGCGTAACTTTGAAGCCGGAGTCTTTTTCGTTCAGACCGTAATCGTCCAAAGAGTTGCGTTCCCAGATGTCGATATTCATGCTGGAAGCGTAACCGCTTGTTACCAGAGGATCAGGTTCTGCCTGATATTCGCCGTTGACGTTGAGGTACGCGTCAGCGTCCCAGTCGTAGCCGGTCAAATGAGAGTACTGCCATTCAGCGTCTTCTCTTGCCATAGGCATTCCCTGAGTTTCTCCCAGTTCCTGATAGTACTGGACGTAGAACTGCTGCTGCATGGTCGTAACCAGAGCGTCGCGGAAATTGGATTCTCTCTTATAGCTGGCGGGAATTCTGTCCAGCGTGGTTCCCCACAGATCAGACAGATTACGCAGTTCTTCGGAAATCATGGCGGTGTAATCCAGCCACGAATACAGGTATTCGCTGCGATCGTTTCGAGCGACAACGTTTCCATTGCTGTCGAGCAGTTCAACAATCGTATCCAAAGCGTAGCGGGTCAGGTCGACGTCAACCCAGATGTCAGTTCCAGCAATCGCTTTGAAGCTGTAGACGTCGGAATCAGCCTGATCGGCGGAATCGCGGTTGGAATGAATCGTACCGTGAATGTCGAATCCCAGACGGTTGTTTTCGTCGCCGCCGTTGATGTTGTTTGCCAGCGCGCCAAGATTCTGAGCGTTCTTAAGCGTGTTGTTGACGTCGTTGGTAATATTGTACGTTCCTTCAGTTTCAACGACAACCGCAACGTTGCGATCGTTGCTGAACTGCTGGAATTTAATGCTGCGCCAATCGCCCGCGCTGGGAGTGTACGGTTTGACCGTTCCATCCGGGTCGTCGTCGCTGGCGTGCGGCGTTGCAGTATACGTATTGGTAACGGAATTGCCCCACTGATCGTAACCGGCTCCGTAGGAATTGTCATACAGAGAGGTCAGGATTACCGGATAGAGGGCGTTGCCCATAACCTGAACCGTACCGCCGATTCGATCTTCAACGTCGTTGGGAGCGCCCGCTGCGGTAAAGCCGGCGTTGTTCCCGTACAGTTTGACAACCAGGCTGCCGGTGGTCGAGCTTTGCAGACGAATGCCGCTGTAGGTGTGATGGTTGCCAACGACAATTTCGTCCTGCAGAATGTGAACGATGTCGGTATCGTCCCAGATGCTTTCCGTCGTCAGAACTTCGCCGCGGACAACCATGCCGTTGTAGAGGTTGTCGTTGAATTCGTTCTCGCGAACCATCGGACCGAAGTTGCTGGCGTATTCCGGATACAGATTGTCGTATTTCGCGCCGTCTTCCTGCTTGATAAGCAGACCAGTCTGGCGACCGTAATCTTTAACGGTGTTTGCCGTCAGCGCGTTGGCGTTGATAGAAATGATCGCCGTTTCGTTATCCGCAAAGTTGTTGTCAACGATAATCGGCTGAGCGTTGCGGACGTAAATAACAGCCGGATTGGTAACGTTTCCACGACCAATTCGGTCAGAAGATTCCGTAGCCGCGGAGTTGAACGCGAAGTAGGAATTTGTTACACGCAGATCCGCCTGAACGACTTCAATCGGCTGGAAGTTGACGAAGTAACCTTCAATTCGGCTCTGTCCGCCGGCGTACATCAATTTAATGTTGTCCAAAGACGCGGTGGACGAATGTCCCAGATACAAGCCGCCCCAGTTGCCGCCGGCAAGGTAATCGTTGTTTTCCGGATTATATTCAGGCGCGTTGGGGTTGATGTCGGCGTTAAATCCGTTGTTGGTAACGTCAAACGTGCCGCCGTAGCCGTAGGTGTCGTCGTAAATGGACGTGAAGATAATTTCATCGCCCTTATCGCCTTCGGCAATCAAATTGGCGTTGTCTTCCAGTTCAATTCTGGAGTTGCCCAGCTTGATCAAAACGTTGTCGTCAACGCGGAGAGAACCGCCTGTGCGGCTGTTGACTGACGTATTGCCGCGCGGGTCAACGTAAACTTCCGAACCGCCAGCGGCTGACGCCAGAATCAGGTCTTCCTGAATGACGTGGGTAATGTCCCAATCGTCAAATCGGGCGGTAACGTCCAGCTTGGTAATTGTGGACTGGCTTGGAGTCGTTGTACGAATCGCCAAACCGTTGACAGAGTTGCTGGATGTAACAGTTTCAATGGTGATTTCGCCAGTCGCCTTGTTGATAACTTTAACGTCGTGAGTTTTAACGAGCGTATTGTTGTGAATGGCTGGACCAACGCGGTCGTAATCGGCTGTGAACCAGTCGCCGTATTCGTCCTGACCGTAAATGTGAGTTTCTTCAAAGCTGTTCGGGTCGGCAGAAATCGCCGCGGTCATGGAGCTTGTAATCGTGTTCGACAAAATTGTCGGACGAGCTTCGTCCAGATAAACCGGCGCATAAACGGACTTGAACCCGTTGACGTTGACTTCGCCGCCGCCGTAGGAAATGTCGGCAAATCCGATGTAGTTGATAAAGACGCCTTCGTCTTCGAGAATCGTAACTTTGCCGTAGACTTTGGCGGTTTCGCTGGCGTTGTATTCGTGTTCTTTGACGTTGGTCAAAACGATGCCGCCCCAGTCGCCGCTCTTCGGAGTCGTCGTTTGAGTGTTGGAATCGGAACCGATGGTTTCATCCCAGTAAGAGGTCAGGTAGACCTTTTCGTTGGGAGCGCCCAAAAGCTGAATGGTTCCAGCCGGGGTTTGATCCAGAACGTTGTTAACCGGACCGATAGCCGTTTGTGAACCGGCGGTAATGTTGGTATTAGCCAGCTTGATAACAGCGCCCTGCTCTACGACAACGCTGACGCCCTTGGGAATGTCCAGCGTCGCGCCGTCTTCCAAAGTCGTGGTTGAACCGCCCTGTTTGAACGTACCGATTTCGTACGCCTGACGCTGAGTCAAATCGGCGTTGTTTGTATTGTTAGCCAAAATGCGAACAATAACGCGATCGGTGGAGCCGGCGGCTTTAAACTGTTCAACCATCGCGGCGGCGTCTGCAATCGCTTCGTCAATTTGAGTGTAAACGGTCGTTCCGTTATCCGGCGTGAATTCTCCGGTCTTGTCAACGTAAAGAACGTTTTCGTCCGCCTGGACGTCAAACCAGAAGTTGAAATCGCCGCCGACTTTGCCGTCCATATCGCCGTCAAAATTGAGCAGCGTTGACGCCTTCTGCGCCGGCGTGAACGACATCTTGAGCTGGTATTCGCCCTCGGTCGTACCGTTCATACCAGTCTTGATATTAACCGGGTCGTAATCCTCGTTACCCGCAGAAGAAACGCCCACATAGTATTTGCCCGGCTTGAGTGAAACTTCAATCAGGGAGTCAAGACCAAAATAGTTGTCGTTGGTCGCAATGAGCGTTCCGTTTTCGTCGTACAGGTTTAGAACGGTATCCAGAGCGCTGCCCATTTCCAAACGGCGAGCAATCGTTTCCAGTTCCAGCGTTCCGTTCTGATTGAGCGTGAAAGAGTACATGTCAACGTCCAAACTGTCGTTGCGGAACATGTACTGCAGGTGAACGACGTCAGCCGGAGCCGGGAAGACGGATTCTTCCGAACCGGTATAGAATTCCTTTGTACTGGCGCCCATAATCGTGGAGCCGTCCAAGTCGTAGGTGTGTCCCTGCGCCAGGCAGTGCATGATTTCGTGCATTGCAACGGAATAGAATCCGGAACCGTATTCGCAGTTGGTTGTGTTGCCAAAGTCCGCAAGGTCCAGGCAGGCTGACGTTCCGCCGCCCAAACCGGCAACGCCGCCAGGTCCGCTGTCTCCGCCCATGAGAGCCAAATCGGAAACGAAGAAGCTGATTACCGGGAAGTCTGTACCTTTGTATGTAACAGATGTAACAGTAGACCCATCGTCCGGCGTCTTCAGTTCAAAGAACTGAATGCCGCAGGAATCGCCCAAAAGCTGGAAGATTTGTCTGACCGAATTCTTTTGCTGTTCTGTTACATAGTTGTTGAATGGACCGTTTGACTTCGGGAAGCAGTAGAAATATGTAACAACGCCGGCTTCAGCGTCGTAACTGTCGAAGTCCCAGTTCATGATATGCTGTTCGACGTTGGCAGTGCTTTCCAGAGACGTCGTTCGCATTTCGTGCCCCGGCTCGTCGTTTCCGCCCGGCCAGCGATTGGTATAATCGTAAATCTGCTCCATCAGAGCGTCGATTTCATCCGCTGTAACGCCGCCGCTGGCGATCATGGTTTGAATCGCTGCGTTCGCCTTCTTAACGTCAATGTTGCCATTGATAATCAAGGAAGAATAGACGTCGTTTGTGGTGGCGAAATAGCCGGAAACGTCTTTGGAGGTGCGGAACGCGTCGCCCGCTTCGAAATCTTCGCCGTCGACGTCGTCAAACTCTTCGGTATCGCTGTTATTGTAGACTTCGCCAACCTTGAGACGATAAGACCCATAAACGCCAAAGAGCTTATTAATATCGTCAGAAAACGTCAGCGTAGCGCGCATGACTGTGTGCCCCGCGCCGTCAATAACGGTATCCAGCGCAACGGAATCCGGATTGACGTGGTAATCGTCAATGGAAGAAGCCGTGTCCTGCGTTGCAAAGAGTGTATAGTACTGAGGTTCTGTATAGTATGTATTGTCCGTCTTGTCAGCATTGAAGTAAACTTCAATCTGGTCGCCTTTGACTTCGCCGTTTACAACAGGCATCGGAACGACTGCCGTTACCTGAAGCGGAATCGACATGGCAAAGTCAAACGTATAATCAGAGCCGGCGTCCTGTTCCGGATCGTAACGGAATTCAAAGCCCTTGGAGTTAAGCAGCGGGCTGTCGCCGGTGCCAACAATAATCAGTTCATACAAACCGTCAAGGAACGTCGACGCCGGGCGAAGTATGACTTCGTTGGGCTGTTCGCCGATGCCGACCCAACCCAG
>JAZRTH010000373.1:0-2241 GCA_045651945.1 Thermoguttaceae bacterium | reverse complement strand
TCAGCAGGTTTGTAAAAAACGACCGTTGTGCGAGAACTGCCCGCTGGCGGACGCCTGTCTGGCGCGAAAGTCCGGACGGGAGAATTTGATTCCTGTCGCCAAGCCGAAACCGGAAACGATTTACTGGCGTCACGCCGCCGTGGTTGTTTTTAACCGCAAGGGGGAGATTTACCTCCGCCAGCGCCAGGAGAAAGAGCATTGGGCGGGTTTGTGGGACTTCCCCCGCGTCGACGCCGACGAGTCCGATTCCCCCGCGGTTCTGGAATCCCGCATTCGTCAGACGTTTGGCTTGACCGTCAAGCTGGAATCCGAGCCGTTTATGAGTTTCCGTCATCAAGTAACCAACCACAAAATCGAGCTGGTCTGCTATAAGGCGTCGCAAGTCAAATCGACCCAAAGCGCAGACGTTACATTTGCCTGGGTTGATCCGGCGGAGTTGTCCGAATACCCGCTCAGTTCCCCCGGCAGACGAATTGCAAACAAACTGATTTTATATCCATAAACCTTGTAACACTCAATTTGCCATGAAACGAATCCTTTTATTCCTTGCGTTGTTGTGTATTCCCGCTTTTGCGTCAGCAGAGCGCATTGTTGTCGTTGGAGACAGCATTACGGGGCATTCCATGAACTTGCCGTGCGGCTATACGCACCGAGTTCGCCTCGCTTTGCAGGAAGCAGGCGTTACAGACGTCGAATTCGTCCCCCTGGGCGCGAGCGGTCAGACGGTTTCGTCCTGGCGCAACATTGTCGATTACTCTTATGAGCATCGCCAGCGGCTGGACATCCCAGACATCTACGTTAAAGACGAGTTCGACAAAGGCGCCGATACGATTCTGATTTTCCTCGGCACGAACGACGCCCACTGCCCGTCGATTTCCAACGATGAAAACTGTTACGACGTCTGGAAAGCGGAATATCAGGACTTGATAAACCGCATCAAGGCGCGCTGTCCGTATAAAAAGCTGATTTTGGGGACTTCCACCATGTTAACGGAATCGCCGTACAGCTTCAAAAATCTGCAATTGGATAAAATGGAATCCGTCGTTCGTCAGCTGGCGAAGGAGAACGGCGGGACCGTCTGCGAGATTCGCCGCGACTTCAAAGCCGCCGTCGATAACGCTCGAAAGCAGGACGTTGAATTCCGCGTTATTCGAGACTACGTTCACCCGCGGGAATTTGGTCATGACATTATGACTGTCGCCATTCTCCGCGCTATTGGTCAGGACAAGGCAGCGGACATGTATCTGGAAAAGTACTGCAGCGAATACCAGAAGGATTTCCAAAAGCCGGGTATGAGCCTGTACGTCGTGTCGCCCGCTCCGATTGGCAAGGCGATTATTCGCGGCTCTCTTCGCGGCGCGGATAAATCTCAGCTTGCTGTTGAAGCCCCGGAAGGGTACAAAGTCGACAAGATTGAGTTCGGCGATGGCGAAGAGTTCACGATTTATCTTTCCGGCTCCTCTGAAGAACTTACAACGTATGTAACAGTCAAGGCGGGAGACATTGTCAGAAAAATCAAGCTCAACGCCCCGTACCGGCTGGCGATGGGATTCTACGTTCCGCCGTTTGGGAATGAAGCCCAGTTCAACAAAGACGCTGCTGTTACACAAATCGACAAAGACGTTCTGGACGGCAAAAACCCGCTGGAATCGACCGTTGACGGCAAGCCGGTGGAATGGTTCAGCTTCTTCCCGTCCGTTGACTATACCGGTGGCGACGACCCCAACAACATCGACTTTTACGCCGTCGACAACTGCTACGGATTTGAAGGCGCGTATTTCGTCCGCGAGGTTTACAGCCCCGAAGAGCAAAAAGTCCGCGTTGACTTCGCCGCCAATTCCTACAGTACCAACGAGATGGTAACGCTGTACTGCAATCAGGATCGCGTTTACGAACACTTCTTTGTCCGCGGAGGAAAGTTAACGGACTCAACCGAGATCACCCTCAAAAAAGGCTGGAACCGCATCGTCGGCAGAACGACGCATACGACTTGGCAATGGGTCATTTCCGTCAGCTTTAACGGAAACGGATTGAAGTACAGATAGGCAATAGGCAAGAGGCAGTAGGCAGTAGGCGGCGTGGCGCCGCTCCCAAACCGAGCTGCTGCGCGCTTGCCAATATACGCTCCCGTTGGTCGCTTCGTTATCGCCTTCCATTCCTTACCACTACAAATATGAGAATTGTCATGATGGGCTGCGGCCCCTTTGCCGTACCGGTTTTTCGCGCTTTGGCGCAAAGTCA
>JAZRTH010000372.1:0-1104 GCA_045651945.1 Thermoguttaceae bacterium | reverse complement strand
GATGCTCTTTGACTTGACAAGATCGACATTGATTACATATTTTTCAACCGGCAGGTCAAACTTGACGGGTATTTTGCATACCGCATCGTTCTCTTTCGAATCCCATCGAAGCGTTTGAATCCAGTCGATTCTGACCGTTCTGCTCCCGTTGGCAGGCAGAGGGTAAATCTTTGTACGGAATATATTTCCCTCAACGTGTTCTGCCAAGCCGGGGTCGACGCGCTTTCGTTTTTCGGTTTCAAAGACAACGCGTCCTTTTTCTTTCGTTACGCAAGAGGCGTCGACCATTTTCCCGTTGACATCCAGCGCGAAACCGGAAATGGAAACGCCGTCTGGAAGCGGAAATTCCAATTCTCCTTCCATTTCTCTTGACAGCGAGTTGTGGAATTTGGCGGTAACGCTGACAAGGCAAATCAGACCTTGAATCTCAATATCGAATCGGTAATCGGTCAGAGCAATCGGAGACGGATTTTCCTTTGTTTTTTTGCTGGATTTTGACTTCCCCTTGTCAGAAATGCGGATTCTCGGACGGGTAATTACTGGTTGAATCTCTGGCAACATAACAGCTCCTCAAAAAAGTTTTCATTACAGTTCAATTAACTCTGATTGTTAGTTTTGAATATAACGAAGTAATGCCAATTGTCAACTGAGGTGCGACAACCTATGTCGCACCGTTGCAAAAAATGTTATTATAACAAGAAAAGCAGACAAAACAGGCGGCTTTCAGCATTGTTGAGGCGGGCGGGATTGTTCTTATCCATTTTAGCGAACAGACGGAAAATTGTATTTTTCCAGAAACAAGAAAAAATGTAGGACTCTTTTACGCCCCCCGTCTGGTAATTTTTCTTAATATATGGTATAATATATAAAATGAAATAATAGAAGTCAGGCGTGAACTGATCCTGTTTTGGAGTTATTACCATGGAAGAGAAGCAGATATTTCTTTGTAAACGGATAGTATGTCCTCATTGCTGGCACGAATTTCCGCCGGAACAGATTCTGGCGGTGAGTGCGTGTCCGGATTTGTTGGGCGATATTCATCTGGGAAAGTTTGAACATACGCGATTTCTGCCCAGCCATTTTAACGTGCAGGGTCAGCCGCTG
>JAZRTH010000371.1:0-3232 GCA_045651945.1 Thermoguttaceae bacterium | reverse complement strand
AACGCCGGGGCTGATCTATCCGAAGGTTGTCGAGGGCGCAACGGTGGTTTATGGCAACCGCGGCGATGTCTACGTGATCTACTCAGGAAGCGGTTACTGGTCAAACTACGGTCTGGGACAGCTCACGTGGACTGGCGGCGACCCGCTCCAGCAATCAAGCTGGATTAAATACAACGGCAACCCCGTCTTCGGCGCAGCAGATGCAAACGGAAACCATTTGCCGGGCGTCGATTATCAAGGAGCCGGACACGCCTCGTACTTTACGGACGCGGACGGAAAGCGGTTCATGGTCTTCCACGCGTACCCATACAACTCAGGAGAAACGGAGAAATCAGTTGACGGCGAAACGCTCGCGCCGGGGCAGAAAGCAAATGCCCGCAACGCCTACATTGCGCCCTATCGAATTGACTACTCCAAAGACAACGGCGCCGGCAAGGGCGTATTTAGCTGCGAATAATTTTTACATTTTTTAATAATTCAAAACGGAGGATTAACCATGAACGGAAACTTTACATTCCATAACCCGACGAAACTGCATTTTGGCGAAAACGCCATGGACGCTTTGGCTGACGAACTCAAAGCCTTTGGTCCCGTAGTTCAGCTATGTTACGGCGGCGGTTCGATTAAGAAGAACGGCATTTACGACCAGGTCGTCAGCATTCTCAAGGCCGCAGGCAAGACGATTGTCGAAGACGGCGGGGTCATGCCGAACCCGACGCTGGAAAAAATGCTTCACGGCGCGGCGCTTGCCAGAAAGAACAACGTCGATCTCATCCTCGCCGTCGGCGGCGGTTCCACAATCGACTACGCCAAAGCCGTCAGCGTCTCCGCTTGGTGTGACGAAGACCCGTGGGAGAAGTATTTTATTCGATTCGAGGAGCCAAGCTGCCGCATTATTCCCGTCGGAGACGTTCTGACAATGGTCGGCACCGGCAGCGAAATGAACGGCGGCTCGGTTATTACCAACCACGATGCGAATCTGAAAATCGGGAAAGTGTTCGGTCCGGACGTCTTCCCGAAGTTCGCGATTCTCAATCCGCGGTTTACGTTCAGCGTTCCCTACCGTCAGATGGTTGCCGGATTCTTCGACATTATGTGTCATATTCTGGAACAGTACCTTAGCGGCGAAGACGACACAACAAGCGACTACATCGCCGAGGGGCTTATGCTTTCGCTGATTCATTCCTCCCGCATTGCCATTAAAAACCCGGAGGATTACGAAGCCCGCTCTAACATCATGTGGACGGCAACCTGGGCACTCAACACACTCATTGCGAAAGGGAAATCAACCGACTGGGAGGTTCACATGCTCGGTCAGGCGGTCAGCGCTCTGACGGACGCAACGCACGGAATGACGCTTTCGGCGGTTTCTCTTCCGTACTATCGTTTTATCATGCCTTACGGACTGAAGCGATTTGTTCGCTTTGCTCAAAACGTCTGGGGCGTAAATCCGGACGGCAAGAGCGATACGGAAATCGCCGAGGAAGGCTTGAAAGCATTTGAGGCGTGGATGCGCGAGATCGGCGTTGCGATGAACATCACAGAACTGGGCGCGTCCGAGGCGATGCTGGAACAACTCGCCGACGCCACGCTCATTCTCAAAGGCGGATACAAGATACTCACCCGAGAGGAAATTCTTGCTATCTTCCGGGAAAGCCTGTAAGATGTAAAAAGACGATGACAACGCGACTGACAACGAAATGGTTCTTGCTGGCGTTTACGTTCCTGACGTTGGCGCTGCCCTCGTTCGCGATGGCGGACAGCGTCAGCGATCCAGCGAACGAACGCCAGGTGGGGCTGTTCTATTTTCTCTGGCTGGGCGAGCATGGACGCCGAGGACCCTACGACATATCGAAGATACTTCAAGCCGACCCGAACGCCGCCGCCAATCCGGACAGTCCAGCGTGGGGACCGATTGGCGCGTTTCATCATTGGGGCGAGCCGCTTTACGGCTACTATTTCTCCGATGACGAATGGGTTGTTCGTCGGCACATTAAGCTGCTTATACAGTGCGATATCAACTTCCTTTTCTTCGATGTAACGAATTCCGCCATCTACGAGAAGAACGCCAAGCTTGTCATGAGCGTTTTGAAGGAATACCACGACGCGGGCTGGAATCCGCCGAAGGTGATGTTCTATACAAACGCCGGTTCCGGAAGAACCGTTGAACGGTTATACGAGGCGATCTACAAGCCCGGCTTCGCTCAAGAGATCTGGTTTAAGCTGGACGGGAAACCTGTCGTTGTCGCGAAGAAGGAGCAATGCTCCGACGAAATGAAGGAATTCTTCACGATTGTTAAACCGCAGTGGCCCAACGAGGGCTCCAAAAAAGGGGGCTGGCCGTGGATGGATTTCAGACGTCCGCAACGTCTTTTTGAAGGAGAGGACGTTGCGAAAACCGTTATGAACGTTTCCGTCGCGCAGCACCCACAGCTTCGATTCGGAGACAGCGTATTATACGGCGAAACCGGGAACCGCGGGCGGGCGTTTCACAACGGCGCGAACGACCCGGCGCCGGACGCGTGGAAGAAGGGATACAACTTTCAGGAACAGTGGGACGCAGCGTTCGAGGCAAAGCCCGACGTCGTTCTTGTAACAGGTTGGAACGAGTGGATTGCTGGACGTTATCGCGGGCAGCCCAACCGACCTGTCATGTTCGTCGACTGCGCGAACTACGAGTATTCCCGAGACATCGAGATGATGCGCGGCGGCTACGGCGACAATTACTTCCTTCTGCTTCGCGACAACGTCCGGAAGTTCAAGGGCATCTCGGACGACGCCGAGCCGAATCCGCCCAATGTCCGCAAAAGATACCGCTGCTTTGCCGATTCCGCCATGCCGCGCGACCACGACGGCTACGGAACGCGATACGTCAATCGCACTCAACGCAACGCTCCTCAATGGATTGACGTTGTTCACGATTCACAAAACGTTACGTTTATCGTCAAGACGCAAAAGCCCATTGTTGGCAAAGAAGACGAGGGAGACTTCATGCAGATTCTCGTCAACGGTAATCCCGTCAACGGACTGGGCGAGATGAAAATCGACGGGGACGTTATGACGCTTGCCGTTCCGCGCAGCGCTCTGGAACTTCCCAACGGCGCGTTCCGCTTCGAGTTTAAGTTTGTAGATTCAACCGTGCCTTGCCGCGACCCTCTCGACTGGTATGATCACGGCGTTGTAGAACCGCTGGGGCGAATTCCGTTTGTCTATTGGGGAAGACAATAGGCAT
>JAZRTH010000370.1:0-6104 GCA_045651945.1 Thermoguttaceae bacterium | reverse complement strand
ACCGGGCGAATAGGGAACCGTCGCCCCCTCAATCAGCCCAGACGCCCCCGGCGTGCGAAGCAAGTCCGCCAGCGCGTCCGTTCCCCCGCCAGCAATGGCAAAATACGCCTGAAAACGCCCATCGTTAACAATATCTGCCGTTAAATTCGATACAACCATATTATCTTGTTTATTCTTCGCGTTTTTCTTTATCAAAAAGGTTTACTTAACCGTTTGTTTTTGTCATTTATCGTGCATAATTAGGCAGTAGTGCAATAGACAGTAGTTAGTGGTAAGTGGTAAGTGGTAAGTTAGATGAATGCTTGCATCCTAACCACTAACCACTTATTACTAACCACTATGCACTCGCAACTTTATTATACACTTATTTTTTATTTCCAAACAGCGCCCCCATGAACAGTATCAATTCAATACTGATAGTTGACGACGATGAACTGGCGTTAGAGTCTCTTTCAGACTGCTTACTCGACGCTGGTTATATAACGTCGTTGGCAGACAGCGTTTCAGGGGCGCTGGATAGTTTGGAAAATAACAGCTTTGACGTTATCGTTACCGACCTGCGCCTGGGGCTGGATTCCGGGTTCGATATTCTTCGATATTGCAAAAAGCGGCGTCCTGAAACCGCGATTATCGTTATTTCCGGTTACGGAACGGCGGAACTGGCGCTGCAGGCGATTCGGGAAGGCGCGTTTGATTTTCTCGTTAAACCGATTCTCGACAACGAACTTCTGCTGACAATTCATCGTGCGCTGGAAAAGAAAAAACTGACGCAGGGCGCGGCGAACCAGAAAACGTCTTTAGACGAATACCGTCAAAACTGCCTGACCGGGCTGGAAGACGTTATCGGGCGCAGCGACAAAATGCAGCGCGCGTTCGACATCGTCAAGACAATCGCCAACGCGCAGACGCCGGTTTTGATTTCAGGAGAGCGCGGCGTTGGGAAATCGACAATCGCCCGGGCGATTCATCGGCTCAGTTCCCGGAAAGACAAGCCGTTTATTGAAGTTCCCTGCGGCGCGCTGCCGGAACCGATTCTGGAAAAAGAATTGTTCGGTTATGTAACAGACGATTCCAGTTTAAAAGTCGGCAAATTTCAGCAGGCGGACGGCGGGACGATTCTTCTCGACGAAATCTCAACCATTTCTCCCGCGATGCAAGTCAAGCTGTTACGCGTGTTACAGGAATCGCAGTTTGAACCGGTTGGATCCAGCCAGCCGCGTTCCGCAGACGTCCGGGTGATTCTGTCGACAAACGAAAACCTCTATCGCGCCATTCAGGACGGACGTTTTCGTCAAGAGCTGTATTATCGAATCAGCGTTATCAATATAGACGTTCCGCCGCTGAGAGAGCGCGTTGACGACATCCCGCTTTTGGCGCAATTCTTCCTGAAAAAGACCTGTGAGCAAACGCGCCGCGCCGTTGCCGGGTTCTCTGACGCAGCCATGTCAGCCTTGACGTCGTACCGGTGGCAAGATAACGTCAGGGAACTGCAAAACGCAGTCGAACGCGCCGTTCTGCTGGGGAAATCTGAAATTGTCACGTTGGAAGATTTGCCAGGAACCGTTAGAGCTAAACCCGCGCCCGCGCCGACGATGTTCTCGAACGCAGCGGCGATTAACAATCGGGAAGACGACTCGCCCGTTCCTGACCCGTCGTCGATTCGACTTCTTAAAGACGCGCTGGAAGAGCCGGAACGGAAAATCATCCTCGACGCCTTGCGAGCCTTCCAGTGGAATCGAATCGAAACCGCCGCCGCGCTGGGAATCAACCGAACGACGCTCTATAAAAAAATGAAACGCCTCAATCTGGAAGAGCCGGGCGGCTTTGGATTTTAGGACCTATTCGCCGCTGAGCGAATTATTCTGGCAACGTCCGCAAATTGATTGCTAATTGCTATTTCTCTTTCACGATTCTCACGTCTGTAATGTCGCCCGTCATGACTCCGCGTTTGGCGGCGAATTTAACGGTAATGGCGTCGGTGTCTTTATACAGTTCTTCCGGAATCGAGACAGTTTTCGTAAAGAACGTTGTCGAAATGGCGGTTGCGGTTTCAGGCGTTCTGTCCATAGACCAGACCTTTTGGTCGTTGACATAAACGTCGGCGCCCGCCCGATCCTGATCTGTTACGCGAATCGTAAAGTTGACAGCAATCTTCTCCCCGTCTTGCGGTTTCTGGAACGTATACGAGAACCAGCCATTGTTAACGGCTCGACGCCAAAAGCGCTGGTCGTCTAACGGAGAGAGTATATTGTTCCCGCCCTGTTTGAATTGTCGAACGCTTTCCGATTTCGGCAGTCCAATTAAAACAGACTGCATCGTTTGGCTTGCCAGGTTCGGGTCGACTTTCCATTCGTTGAACTGAACCTTGTTTTTGTATTCTTCCAAGTCTTTGGCGTGGTTGAAGTAGATCGCGTATCGGCTGAACTGGATTCGGTTAAAAGGAATGAGCCGAGCGGTTTTGCCGTTCAACCCCGTATAGGTAAAGGCGAGTTCGTCGCCCGGCTCCCGCTTGAACTTCTGAATAATCTCGTCCGGCGTTCCAAACAGAGTCGGGGCGTCGGAAATGGGCGCCATAATCGTTCCAACCGTCTTTCGCGCCTGACGGAAATCTGTTACATTGAGATTCGTATTGGGAACTTTCGACGCCAAGACGATAGCTCCGTATTTGACGGAGTAAAACCTCTGAGTATCGACCAGCGGCGCGACTTCAAATTTCGGCTCGAACGCAGCCTTGACCACGTCGCCGGACGTCCATGTTCTCTTAAGGGTTATATACGAATCCACAACCGGCTCGTCTGTTACAACGCCGTTGACTTCAACTTTCATCGACCCGGATTCAATCCAGCGGGGGACGCGAATTTTCATTGCGAACTCTTTCGGCTCTTTGGTCTGGACGGTCAGCGTTGTAACGTTTTCGTCCGGGTATCGGGTGGACTGCGTCAGGGAAACGCCCTGCTCTTTCCAGTTGAGCGTGGACGGAATAAACATGTTGACGTACAAGTCAGCGCCGTTATAGGCGTAAATCATCTTGCCGAACTTGGCGGGGGCTTCAAACCCGGTGCCGGTGCAGCACCAGAACGAGTCGTACTTTGAAGAGTACATTTTATAATGCGCCGGACGCATGGAAGTGTAGTAAACGCACATGCCCTGCTCGGTTTCGTAGTTGGCTAAAACGTGATTGAACAGAACGTTTTCGTAGTAGTCGACGCGTTCCATTTTCGGCGCGCTCTGATACAGGCTTTCCGTCAGACGCATCATATTAACCGAGTTGCACGATTCCGGGCCGCCGTAGTTTAACGCCTTGTTTTTGAATTCGCTTTGCGGGAAGAAATGTTCGCCGCAGCTGTTGCTGCCGTTGACCCACGTGTGTTTGGCAACGACGATGTCCCAGAAATTATTCGCCGCCGCGGCAAGCTCCGGATTCCCGTTGTATTTGCTTACCGCATTGAATCCCGTAAACTTGGGAATCTGCGTGTTGGCGTGCCAGCCGATGAGCATGTCTTCCCCCTTGGACATGGGAACCCACATTTTTTCGTCGTTGAGCTTTTCCGCCCAGCGGAGGTATTTTTCGTCCCCGGTCAGCTCGTAAACGTTGACATACGATTCGTTAATCGAGCCGTGTTCGCAGTAGAGCAGCTTCTGAATGTCGTCGTGACTCAGAACGTCGAGAATATCCGTACCGAACCAGTCCGCCATTTTGACCAGAATCGGCTTCGCCTGTTCCAGACCGCACATTGTATAGACGTCGTACAGCCCCAGCATGATCTTGTTCATGACGTAAACTGGTTCCCAGGTGGTTTGCTGCTTCCCGTCAACTGTAACAATAATCGCCCACGTGCTGGTTGTGAAGTTTCTCTCGTGAACCTGCTTGAACAGTTCTTTCCCTTTGAGCGTTGGCAGCAGATAGCCGTTCCCGTTGGCGTCCTGACAGGTTTTCAGCTCGTCCAGAACGTAGGTCAGACGTTCAAGAATTCGCGCATCGCCGGTCGTCTGATACATCATCGACATGGACGACATATAGAATCCAAGAATATGCCCCGCCAGCGGCCAGCCCAGATGTGCTTCTTCCGATTCCCAGTACGGATACGGTTCCTGCTTTTGCATCAAGCCTGCCTCGCGCCGAAACCACGACAGCAGCCGATCCGGCTCCAGCGTGAGTAGGTACTCGTGATCCAGCTCCTGAACTTGCAGAAACAGCCCGTCGGTAATCCGGACGTCTTCCAGTGAGAACAGATGGATTTTATCCTCTCGAACCGGCGTCACGCCCGACAAGGTCGGTTCCTGCTTGGATGTAGGCATCTTCGAATCTCGCTTGTTCGGAGACAAAACCTCGTCCTTCTGCCCGTGCGGCTTCGCACTGTTTTGAGCGAAAAGCGCAGACTGACTTGCCAGCAAAAACAAAACCAGCGTCAACGCAACTGATAAATATTTGTTCATCCTATTTGCTCCTTTGCAGGGATTGCGGGAACTAATAATCAAGGGCTGTGAAAATAAGTTATTCCAGAGAGAAGACGGTTAGTCAACTCGTCGCCGTCCGTGAACGAGTTGACCAGCACGCAACCAACGATCAGCGCAAGCTGCTATTCCTTCTTCTCCGGAACAAACCAGAAGGAGCGCCAGTACTGTTCGTCCAGCGTGAACGGGTTGTACGTGGCGGTCGGGTCGGCGTCGACGGGTAAAACGCCGTAACGAATCATCTCTCGCAAGTACGCCCAGCGCGGTTTGAACTTTAACGGCGTTTCTCCGTTGTTCTTATCGCAGTAAAGCATGGAATAACGGTTGTCCTCGTTGAGGATGTAGTCGCGCCCGCGCTGAATGCCCTTGAGAATCGTCTGGTAGTCCGGGTCGTCGGTGGACTCGAAAACCGGTTTGCCGGACTTCGCTTCGCAGGAACCCAATCCGCCGGCGGATTTACTCAGAGCCGCCAGGAGCGCCTTCGACTCTTCCGGGTACGACAGGTCGAAAATTTCCATGCGGGAATAGCGGGCGTTGCCTTCGCACAAGTCGTGAGCGACGGTGCAGTCCGTTCGCGTTCTGGGATTGTCGGGAGAATAATTATCGACGTAGATGTCGTATTTGCCCCGTTTTTTATCGTTCGCCGTTGGAGCGTGACAGCAGTCGCAGCGGCGGGAAATAGCGTCGCGCATGGCGACCTGTTCCGGCCACGTCTGCTTGTTCCAGACGGGAATGTTCGCCATGTAATAGCCAACGCCGCCCGAGGCTTCGGAGGCGTACGTACCGGCGAAGTTCGCCCCGGCGTCAATCCAGTGTCGAATAACCGCCTGTTCTTCCGGCGGCATTTTAACGCCCTGATGTCCTTCTTCAATCAGCTTGACAAGCCGGCTGGAACCCGTCCCGATTTCGTACGGCTCGAAGTTGCTCACCGCCCGGTTTCGGTTGTCGCCCAAAAGCTTGTACCACGTCAAATGGGTATAGCCGATGGTGTACATGGGCGTCCAGTGTCCCGACAGGTTGACGCCGCCGTCTTCCCGTCTGGAGTTGTGACAGCTTACGCAGTGTTTGTCCAGAATCGGCTGAACATCGCGGGGGAAGTCGAAAACGCCGTGGAAGTCCGGTCCGAGGTCTTTCATGTCGGCGACAGGCTGAATTTCCGCCGGCGGATTGTTGTGCATGATCTTAAAGAGCTTGTCCCGATCGTCGCCGGTTGGCGTGAGCGTTCGTTCTTCGTGACAGCCGATGCAGGTTGTGTTTTCGCCCGGCATGACGGAAACGAACGAGTGCATTCTCTTGACGCAATGCCCGTTCTCGTCCATGGCGAGGAACAGAACCGGTCGGTTGGCTGGCAGTTTGAAGTACGCGGAACCGTCTTCGCTAACCGGGACGCTTCCCAAAAGACGTTCCAACGTAAACGTGCCGAAAATCGACATCATTTCCGTTCCGCCGGTGTAGTGAATCGGCTTGGGCAGCGTTTCGTAAATGAGCAGGTTCTTCACCGTGCCCGGCTTGACGCCCTGCATTTTACGGCCCTTGTACAAATTCGCCATGGCAAGCGTACCGTAATCTTTTGTATAGTCCGTCTGGTTCATGATAACGCGCTCGCGCTGACGAGCCACCAAGGCGGGTCGTAGCCCTGTCGTTCTGTG
>JAZRTH010000369.1:0-1341 GCA_045651945.1 Thermoguttaceae bacterium | reverse complement strand
CGTCGAACCCGGTCAAACAGCCGCGCTGCATAGGAACGCCCTGCGCGCTCATGAAGTTGAACGGGACCTGAGTTCCTTCCGTCCCGACAATAACCTTTCTGACAGGGGCAGTTGGCTTGGGAATCTCCGGCAGAACCGACCCGCTTTTAATAAACCAGCGATAATACATGCTCTGATACGTCCCGTTGGATTTGTACTGCTGGAGGAACTGATTGACTTGCTGGATGAGCGCTTCGTTACGTTTGGGCGCGGCGATGCTGACGTGCCCTTCCCCGACGGTTTGAGGCAGGACAACCAGATTCTTGTTATACGACGCGACGTAGTCCAGCGAGGGGCTATCAAAGAGAAACGCGTCCGCTTCCCGATTGAGAACTTTCATCACGCCCGTCGCGGCGCCGCCGTCAAAGTAAATCTTTTTCGCTCGCGGGAACTTCGTATTGGCGATGATTTCCGTATGCGTCGACTTCATAACGCAAATTGTGTACTCCGGGCTGTTCAGCTGACGAGTCGAATAGAGCTTGACCCGTCTGTCCACGCCGGAATACGGCGGCCGGGCGTCCACCTGAGCGAACGAAATCGAAACGTTGAGCGCCATTAAGGCGAGGAACGATAAAGCAAAATATGGGTAACGCATGGGAACAGGGAGTAGGGAACAGGGAATAGGGAGTAGGGAGGGACCAACGGGACCGGCTATAATACGTCTCGCGCGGCAGCGCGGACTGGGAGCGGAGCCTCGCCGCCGCTTGCGCTAATTACTCATTACTAATTTAATTCATCGGATTCAGTCCTTCGGTTTCAACGTGATGAGTTATCAGCCAGACGTCGTCGTCTTTTTCCAGTTCAACGGTGAATCGGGCGAGGTACGTTTCGCCGAAATTATCCTCGGATTTTTTGGCTTGGTATTTCACGACTCCTTGAAAGGAAATGATCGCAGTCGGAGGGGAAGTGAAGTCGTTAAACTCCATTTCCATGTCGTAAACGCCAACACGTCGAATTTCAAAATTGTTAAACGCCCATTTGACGCGATTGAACGTGGTCTTGGCGTCAGAGGTGAGGTACTTCTCAATTTCCTCGACGTCCCCAGCAACCAAAGCGTCTTGCACCGCGTTGATCGTTCTCCAGACCGCTTCCCGATTTGTTTCGACCATCTCGTCAATCGCGATTCCGCCTGCGATTATCAAAATGGGAACCGCCGACGCGTACAGCGCCCACGTCTGCCGGGAGACGACCCAAAACGCGATTAAGAAAAACAGCAGGACGGACCCAACAATCAGCGTCGGGATGAAAGTTTCGTATAGTAATTCCATGGTAGGAAAAAGGGAATAGGGAGTAGGGAATAGG
>JAZRTH010000368.1:0-1534 GCA_045651945.1 Thermoguttaceae bacterium | reverse complement strand
CGATTTTGGAAATGTCCGCTGTCATCGTATCGAAAGACACAAAGACGTAATTCAGATCGCTGTCGACGGTTTGAGCGTATTCCATATAATATCCGACGCGGTCAAACGGCCCCAGCGTCTTTTGCAGCTGAGCGACGTTGTTGGCGATGTTATAGTCAACGCCCTGATAATCCGCCCGCCATTCGGTTCCCATCTGAGTGGTCAGTTTCGCTCCCTGAACGAGAACGTACTTGGAAGCGTCTGCAACGTTTTCCATGCCCGGCGCGATAGCGGGTTGAGCCAAAACGTACAGCGAACGAGTTTCATATTTAGACGCGTTGGACGTGTTTTTATCGTCTCCGTTGAACGTATAGTCTGGTCGACCTGAGCCAGTGTTATTTCCAATTCCAATATCAATGGACTTGTTTCCGCTTGCCTGACCGTTCCATTTATTCAACGCCATAACCGTCTGTCCAGCGCCGTAGTTGTGAATCTGGAAACAGCCGTAGTCGCCATTGGTTGGGTTATCGCCAAAATCAAACTCGCTGCCGCTGGCATTAGGAACGTTGGCGGAGTTATTTTCGTTGTAGTTACTGTTCCACATCTCGATGTTGCCGGTCGCAATGTTCTTACCGTTGACAACGCCTGCAACGTTGGACTGAACCGTCATGTTGGAAACCGTCTGCTGACGAACAGAGCCGTCAAACGGCAGACCCAGCTTGGATAAATCGTTGGTCGTTGCATCGTATCCAGCGTAGGCGTAATCGACCGTTCCGTCTCCCTTGTCCAAAACCATGTAATAGCCAACTCGTTTGAGCGGCATGCCGGAAAGGTCTGAATTGACAGAGTTATTAATAACGTAATTATTCGTGCTGTATTTTCCCTGCAGAGGGCAGTCGAGCTTATAGAGCAGCTTCATGCCGGAGACTTCGCCGGAAATGGCGGCGTAATCGGATTCGCTCATTTGAGAAAACACCGGTTTGGCGAAGATGTCCATCTGCTTGACGTTATAAGATTGTGAGTTAGCGGCAAACGTCCAGTCCGGTCCCGTATTGGCAATATTGCTGTTTCCTACTCCCAGAGCTGCGTCTTCGCCAGCGTTGTTCCAGTTATTGAACGCGAAAATCGTCGTTCTGTTTTGATAGTCATGCAACTGCATGGAGCCGTGAAAACCATTGGTCGCCTTGTCGCCAAAGTCATAACCGGAGCGGTCTGTCGCGCTGCTGGCGTTTGGAATGCCTGCCGCATTGTTCTGCTCGTAATTGAGATACCAGAATTCTATGTTGCCCTGCGAAACAGAAGTTCCTGCTGTGTTGAGCAAAGGAGACTTGGCTTCGTAATAAAGATTATGAACATATCTTTGCTGAACGTTCTGATTGGCGTACGTCGGAACGCCATAGCGCGTCAAATCGCTGGTGTATGCGCCAAAAGACGTATAGCAGAAATTGTCCTCGCCCAAGTTCACCCGATAGGCAACCGATTCAATTGGACCCAGATTCAAATTAGAGTTGTTAACGGAATACGGAACTCCATTGACCTTAAAATTCGTGTAGTC
>JAZRTH010000367.1:0-1714 GCA_045651945.1 Thermoguttaceae bacterium | reverse complement strand
GTTGCCTTCAAAGCGGACTTTGCCCTGCTCGAATTCCAGCGTCTTCCAGTAGAACGCGACAGTCCCGCTGTTCCACAAATCGCCATACAGACTCTTATAGGCGTCGTTGAGCTCAGGCGTGCGAAGCTGTCCGAAGACGAACATGTTGCTGCCGAATCGGAACTTGTGCGTTATCTGCTCTACTTTGACCTCGGCGCCCGCCGCAGACGCCGGCAGTTCGACAACCGCGTCCGCCTTGCGGTTCTTTTCGATATCCGCGTCGATTTTCGCCTGAACGTCCGCGTTCCAGAACTCGAAATACTTGGGCGACATTACCGCCGCGTTCGGTTTATAAGAATCAGATGGCTCCTGCTGAGCGAACGAACTCGCGCTCAAAGCGTAAACCAGCCCGACGACTGTAATGGTCAAAATGCGATTAAAGGTTTTCAAAATAGGCGCTCCTTTCGTAAGAGGGTAGTTTGTTATACGGGTTTATTATAAGAGATTGAAAAACAAAATGCAAGGCGGGCGGCGAGGCGCCTCTCTCCTTCACAAAATATTTTCCTACGATATAATATAGTAATTAGTTTTAAGTGAGAAGTGGTAAGGAAATTGTTCGCCTGTCGGCGAATGCGTAATTCCGCTCCCGTTGGTTCCGTGGGTTAAAACCCACGGCTATTAATATTGAACCGCTACGCGGTTCTAGCGGAAGATTATTTTTATTGCCATTACCGCCTTTCATCCATTTACCATTCCATAAACCCCCATATTACCCATGACAGTTCGCACTCGATTCGCTCCCAGCCCGACTGGTTATCTTCATATTGGCGGCGTTCGCACCGCTTTGTTCAACTGGCTGTTCGCCAAACACAACGGCGGTCAGTTTATTCTTCGTATTGACGACACCGACCAGCAGCGCAACGTCGAAGAGGCTCTGGAGCCGATTCTGCACGGCTTGAAATGGCTGGGAATCAACTGGGACGAAGGTCCCGGCGTCGGCGGTCCGCACGCGCCGTACTATCAGTCTCAGCGATACGACAAGTATCAGGCGGTTGTCGACGAGCTTATCGCCAAAGGGTTTGCGTATCGAGACTACGCCAAGCCGGAAGAGCTTCAGGCGCAGCGCGACGAAGCCCAGAAGAAGAAAGAGACGTTTGTTTATAATCGTCAATGGATGGCGGACACGCCGGAAAAGGAAGCGCAGTTCAAGGCAGAAGGACGTCAGGGCGTCGTTCGCCTCAAGACGCCGCTGGAAGGGAAACTGGAATTGGACGACCTGATTCGCGGGCACGTCGAATTTGACTGGGCGCAGGAGCAGGATCACGTCATTCAGCGCGCCGACGGCTCGTTCATTTACCATCTGGCGAACATCGTCGACGACCACGATTTTGAAATCACCCACGTTATCCGGGCGGAAGAGCACCTGTCCAACACGCCGCGTCAGGTTTTCATGATTGACGCCCTGGGCTGGGAACGACCGCAGTACGCTCACCTGCCGTTTGTCGCCGAGCCGGGCAGCAAGACGAAACTCTCCAAGCGCAAGCTGGACAAGTACATGAAAAACAAGGACTTCTCCGGACTGGTCAATCACGGCTTGGAACTGGCGAAGAAGATGGGGCTGGAAGTCTCCGCCGACACGTTCAACCCGGTTATTACCGACTTCTTCGAACAGCAAGGGTACCTGCCCGAAGCGATTGTCAACTATCTGGCGTTGCTGGGCTGGTCTTTGGACGAT
>JAZRTH010000366.1:0-6083 GCA_045651945.1 Thermoguttaceae bacterium | reverse complement strand
TCGGTCCCATCTTCGTTTGGAGGATGGGCCTGAAAGTGAATTGGAGGGGAAGCGTTTGGGAGAAGATCGCTAATCAAATCCCCCAGATAAATCTGGGGCTACGATTTATGAATTGTTTTTTATTTCCCACGTCTAAAGACGTGGGGATAAGAACAGAGTTCTCCTTTTTTAACCCCAATTTGAACGCACCCCAGCGTGGGGATTTTCAAAAGGGAGTCTGACTATGAACGACGACCGGTTTACATCCTTTACCTATGCGGAAATGGAAAGAATCGCCAACAATGCCGACATCATTGTCAACGGCTATGCTTTTACCAAGATCGCGTCAGGCGTTCAAGTTGTGAATCTCGAACGCTCAACGGCTTGCGTTTTTGGCTCGGACGATTCCGTAATCGAAACCAGCATGGACGACATTGAGCTGGAAATAGTTACAGATTATTACAACCGCAACAAGAGATTTATGGAGAATGACGCATAAAAAGCAATTATCAACCACACCAATTAAACGATAAACAAAACATCATGGAAACAGGCATTCTTTCCCTGCAGGACATCGCCGCATGCGTAACGCCTCTTGCTAAAAAATACAAGATCGCGGAGGTGTACGTATTTGGATCTTACGCTCGAAATGAAGCAACGTCCGAAAGCGACGTTGATTTCCTTGTATTCGGCGGCAAAGACTTCAAATTGACTTCAATTTTCGCCTTTGCAGAAGACATCCGCAATACCATTCAAAAAGACGTTGACGTTTTTGAAATTCACGAAATCAACGTCGACAGCCCGTTCTATAAACGCATCATGAAAGAAAAGGTGTTGTTAGCATAAATATACAGACTATCAACGGTTGCAAAAGATATATGAAAACATATCCAAATTGCAGGAATACATTTCGCAGCGGAATGTAACTAAAGACGACTTGTTAAACGATTACGCTCTGCAATGGCTTGTTACAACGCCATTGTACAACATCGGCGAACACGTTTACTACATTTCCGATGTGTATAAAAACAGTCATCCTGAAATACCGTGGTCTATGATTGCAGGACTTCGACATCGGCTCGTTCACGATTACGAGGGAACGAACTGGAATATTATTGCGTTAGTTGTATTCGATGAGTTGCCCGTTTTAGCAAAACAGATTAAAAAGCTTTTGTAATCAATTGCTGCCAACGTAATTTCATTTTAGAAGTTTTTTTAACACGAAAGACACGAAAAGGAACGAAACAAACGAAAGGATTCTATTTAATTCATAATTCTTTCGTTAATTTCGATTATTTCGTGTTTTTCGTGTTTAAATATTCATCGAATTATCAATTATCCAATCGGTGAATATCCGTATTTTCCCGGGGGCTTACGCACCCCGGCTCGCCAAAATCTGTGTGCGGACTGACCTGCGTAAACGCTATGGATTTTATCGTTGAAGCTGCTTTTCAAAGACTTCCGTAATCTTGCCGATGACTCGTTCCAGTTCCTCGTCTTTTTTCTGCGGCTGGGAGTTGGCTTCGTCAATCGCGACCTGAATCGCCGTCGACAGATCGGAAAGCAGTTCCTTCATGGCTTTAATCACGAGGACGGGGAATCCGTAGTCGATTTCAGCGTTCTGAGTCTTGTAATCCACTTCCTGATAGCGTTCTTCATACGTTCTGACTCGCGTCGAATCCTTTTCTTCATACGGGACGTAACGAACGCAATCTTTCATGACGTTTTCCATCGGCATGATATACGCCGGCCGGCCGTCAATCTCCCCGTTGGGAACGTGACTTTTATTTTCTACCGGGAGTTTGTTCACAAGAGCGGTTAGCGTGCCCAAAACGTCCTGCAAAGCGCGGCATTGCGGGACGGTCAAGTCCGCCTGAATTCCAGCAAACTCAAAGCGGCCTTTATTCACCGAATTCGCCTGCTGACGCGCGCCATGCTGAGCCACGACTTCGCGAATAATCTGGAGCGCCTGACTCGCCAACGATTCCGGCGTGTCGACAAGCCAGGACGTCCGCTGGACGTTCTCCATCTTTCCTTCCGCGTTGTAACGAATCTGACGCACTTCCTGCGCCCGAATCGACTGAATCAGTTCCTGCGCCTTGGCAAGTTCGCGTTTCTGTTTTGTAAAAGTCGTTTGAATGCTCATAACTGTTCTCCCATTGATGATTTGTTGAATAACAAAAAAATGGAATCGTTTATCACCTGCAATGCACAGATGAGTGAAGATTTCTCTTCAGCGAAAGGCTTAACCCGCCAGACAGCCGAAACCGAAGCTTCTTCGTCCGTTGGGTCGGAACTCCGCCACCGTGAACGTCCAATCCGCTTTCCGCCCGCGAACGAACGAAAAGCAGAAAAACATTGCAACGTTCACTACTTACATGACTCCCGCGTTTACTAAAAGTCTCCCTGTTTCACCCGTGAGCCCACAGGAAAAACTCACCGCCTGCGCCCTGTCAGGGTTCAAGCATGACCAGAGGCCACTCGGTTGATTTCCGCACTTACGACCGTAACGCCGTCGCTCGCAAAAAAATAAATTTCATGGAATCCCAAAAAGCGCCGCCCCGCCAAAAAACAATAGAAAAGAAATCTGCTTTATCCCATCGGCGGTAAACAATTTTACCGGAGGTAAAAAATTTTACCGCGTCCGGGTCCCTGTCGTCGTTAATAAAAGACATACTCTTATCAACAACTCCAGGTTATTTAAGCCTGAATTCTTCACTCTTCAATGCGCGTTCTCCATTTTTGGGACAAGTTGGAGAACGCTCGGGCGGACTTTTCGCTTTTAGGACTTCAATATTCGTTCTTGAATAACTTACAGAATTCGATATTCTGCCTGCAATTTTATTCCTTGAACAGACTTTTTATTCGAAACCATCTCCCAGTTCTCAGTTATCTGAACCTCAGCAACCGATCCCTGCTCAACAGCTTCTTTTCGTAAAACGATTCCATCTGCACTGGACTTCGCGAGGAAATCCAATACAGGTAACCTCAAAAAACGTTGTTTTTGAATAGGTTACATAAACATTATAACATAGGACGATTGCGTTGTCAAGGAGTTTTAGAAGGGCTTATCCGGTTTTTGTGGCTCATTCGGTAAATTGGCTTCGGACGACCATTTAAAACAAAAAACCGATGGCGGTCGTTTCGAGCGTCATCGGTTGAATTCTTTTTTGTCTGGCATTGAGTAAACTCATCATGAGCATCAATATTCATACCAGTAGCCATCTTCATCGTAATAGACATCGACATCGTAAAACCAGCCGCCATCGCCATACCAGACATCGTGCGGCGGGGTAATTTCGCCTCTCATATACTGGCAGTGCATACCAGGGCTATCTGGAACAAAACCAGTAACGATTACTCCATTGTGGTTTCCGGCAGTCTCAATATAGATGCCCAGACGAGTCTGATTGTAAGAGGACCAAAGCCGGGTGCGGAGATGATAAAAGTTGCCCGTTCGTTGATCGATAACTCCGAGAATAATTTCCGACGAAGAATTACGGACCGCACGACGGAATTCAGCTTCACTGTGAACTCTTTGGTTGTTCACCGATACAATCTTGTCCCCAATTTCAGGATGGTAAATGGGGGCGCTCCAAGTTCCGGTAACGTCAGGAAGAGGCGTCATTCCAAAAGTCTGTGCGGCAGGGAAAGAAATCAAAAGGAGCAATCCGGACAGGAGCAAAAACATTTTCTTTTGCATAATTATTCTCCTTATAAAAAGCGGGTTGAAAAACATTTGGCGCCATTCTAAAAACTTCATTTTAGGAAAATCGCCCAACAACTAAATAAATGATTCTTCTTAAAAAACGCTGTCTGATACAGGCAAGCAGTTTAAGAAAAATCAGTTGAATTTAAGTTTCTTTGTAAGGTATTACGGACGATTAATAAAAATGTTAGCTTTTTTAAAAACCTTTTTTTGAATGTCCGAAATATTAGGGTCTGTTATTGAGAAACATCTTCAAGCCGTCAGCTAAAAAGCAGGACGTTTGCCCTCTGAAATTACTCGTGATGAAAGTCACAAAAAGCAAGACCTCGATCCGAAACTCGACGCGGTTCGGTAAAACTCAGACTATACGAGATTTTAAAACAAAAAACCGATGACGGTCATTTCGAGCGTCATCGGTTGAATTCTGATTTGTCAGGCATGAATCAATCTCACCACGAATATTAGTAATGTTACCAGCGGACATTGACATCGACATCGACATTTCTAAACCAGCCGTCATATCTAAACCAGCCGCCATTTCGATACCCGCCGCCATTTCGATACAATCCGTCATAGACAGGTCGTGTTTCGCCTCTCAAATACTGGCAGTGCATACCAGGGCTATCTGGAACAAAACCAGTAACGATTACTCCATTGTAGTTTCCGGCAGACTCAATATAGATGCCCAGACGAGTCTGATTGTAAGGGGACCAAAGCCGGGTGCGGAGCTGATAAAAGTCGCCAGTTCGTTGACCAATGACTCCGAGGATAATTTCCGACGAAGAATTACGGACTGCACGGCGGAAATCCGCTTCACAGTTAACTCTTTGGTTGTTCACCGATACAATCAAGTCCCCAATTTCAGGATGGTAAATGGGGGCGCTCCAACCTCCGCCTACGAACTCAGTAGCTGCGGGTTCATAGACGGCATCAGCATCCGCATCAGCAGGAAGAGGCTCTGTCCCAAAAGTCTGCGCGGCAGGGAGAGAAATCAACAGAAACAGTCCGGACAGGATCAAAAACATTTTCTTTTGCATAATTGTTCTCCTTATAAAAAGAGGTTGAAAAAAACATTTGGCGCCATTCTAAAAACTTCAATTTAGGAAAAATCGCCTAACTAAATAAATGATTTTTCTGAAAAACGCTGTCTGATACAGGCAAGCAGTTTAAGAAAAAATCAGTTGAATTTAAGTTTCTTTGTAAGGTATTACGGACGATTAAAAAAAATGTTAGCTTTTTTAAAAACTTTTTAAAATCCCGAAATTTTAGGGTCTGTTATTGAGAAACGTCTTCAAGCCGTCAGCTAAAACACAGACGGTTTATCCGCAGGAATCATCCGCGGCGAAAGTCACAAAAAAAGCGAAATAAACAGACTGTTCCAGAATCAAAAGCCTTTCGTTTGCTTCGCATTTTCGTGACAAAAGAACAAGATGCGCGATTGCCGTGATATTGACTTTGGCGACCTGTTCGCCCTGACCAAAATCGGAGAAAAATGCGGAGGCAATTCGCGAGAACAAAACGCAAGAACTCAATCCGAAACTCGACGAGGTTCGGTAAAACTCAGACGATACGAGGTTTTAAAACAAAAAACCGATGACGGTCATTTCGAGCGTCATCGGTTGAATTCATCGAGGTTTGGCATTAATCAATCATACCATGATTATCAATAATACCAGTCATCATCATCGTCGTCTTCGTAATAATCATCATCGTCATCGTAATACCAGCCGCCGGTAGACAATCCGTCATAGACAGGTCGTGTTTCGCCTCTCATATACTGGCAGTGCATTCCCGGGCAATTGGGAACAAAACCAGTAACAATGACGCCATCATAGTTTCTGGCAGTTCTGATATAGATGCCAAGACGGGTCTGATTGTTAGGGGACCAAAGATTGGTGCGGAGATGATAATAATTGCCAGTTCGTTGATCGATAACGCCGAGGATAATTGTTCGCGGAGAATTAGCAATCGCACGGCGGAATTCAGCTTCACTGTGAATGTTTCTGTTATTCACTTTAACAATTTTGTCACCAATTTCAGGGTGGTAAATAGGGGCGCTCCAACCTCCAGCTACCGAAGGCGAAGGCGCCATAGCCGGAGCCGCGGCAGGACGAAGTTCTTGTCCATAGGCCTGCGCGGTCAAAAGGAGCAATCCAGACAGGATCAAAAACAGTTTCTTTTGCATAAATGTTCTCCTTTAAAAGGGTTTGAAAAAACAACTGGCTACTTCTAAAAACTTCGTTTTTATGAAAAATCGCCCATCAACTAAATAAATTTTAACATAGGCAAATGCGTTGTCAAGGGGTTTTGGAGAATCTGGGCAAAAAATCCGTAAATTTTCCAAAAATCATCGATTTTTTGTTCAGCTCGGCGGCAGATTGCATTAAATGAAACG
>JAZRTH010000365.1:0-10879 GCA_045651945.1 Thermoguttaceae bacterium | reverse complement strand
AGCTGTATCAACTTGACATTCTCAACAACCTGTATCAAACCGGAAAGGTTTCTATTAGAAGCGTCATCACGCCCAGAAAAGCGGTTGCGTTTTACGAACCTCTTTTGCAGTCGCCAACAGCGGAAGAATGGTCGCTTAACCCGATGTACGCTTTTTCCTCCATAGCGAACGCGCGTCCGGATTCGTATGACAACTGGTTCTTGCTGGCGATGGATCGGGAAGAGTATCAAAAAGCGGTGATGATTGCCGACATGGGGCGCCGCGCCCGGTTTTACGCTTCGATGTTTGCCGGAGGACGTTGCTTTAACTTGCGGCTTCTTTTGGAACAGCCGGAAGAAGGGTTGTCCGCCCTGGCTAAAACCCAGCGTCAAAACATTCTGGCAGACTGTCCTGCGTACAGCCAGCTTCAAACGCAGTCACAGCGCATGCGAGACGCGATTCAAAAACTGCCAATATCTCCGGCAGACTCAAACGAGTTGAAAAAACAGACTGGCATGTACAAGGAATGGGGAAATGTCGCTCATCAGCAGGAAGCGCTGTTGTACAGCATGCTTTTACGCCGTTTGCCGGCAGACCCTGTTTTCCCGCCAATTATGACGTGCGAAGAGATTCAGCGCCGTCTTCCGGAAGGCGAAGCGACGCTTCTGTTCTACAACGTTCGCGGACGCATGTTCGCCTTTTTACTGGGCACAAGCCAATATGCGACCTGGGAAGTCAAAAAGAAATCAATAGAAATAATCCAGTCTCTTAACGTCAAGCTCCATAAAGAACTGTCGCTTATCAGCTCATCAACGGTTCTCGACGTTTCACGAATGGACGACTCCTGGAGAACAACTGCCGAAGAGCTTCTTACGGAACTTCTCAAAGACTCCAAGGCGGATTTTACTACTCCATTCCCCGGTCTGGCAATTGTCCCTGACGGATTTTTATGGTACGTGCCGTTTGACCTGTTACAGGTTAAAACCGCAAGCGGACGCCGTCCTCTGATTTATCAGTTCAAGATTCGCTATGCGCCAACGGCGTCTTTGTCCGTTCCGCAGCCTGTTCCAACCTTGGGAAACGTCGAATGGGCGTTTGCTCAGGGGCGGCTTCATCCTCGGGAAAGCGCCAACTTCGCCGCGACAGCGTTTCAGGAAATACTCGGCTCTGCGCCCATGAAATCGTCGATAGATAAAAGTCAGATTCCCGGTTCGGGGCAGATGCTGTTTTCGCGACTGCAGAGGCTGGTTGTCTGGGAAGACCTCAACCTGGACTACAACCGTTTCCTTGACCTTCATCCTCTTGGAATTGACGGCTCCAAACAAGACGGGAAACTTTCCGATTGTTTGACGCTGCCGTACGGCGCGCCGCAGACTATTCTCCTGCCAGGCTTCCACACGCCGGAAGAATGTTCATTCAAAAACAGCTGCCGCGTTCCCGGTTTTGATTTGTTCTTTACGTCCTGCGCTTTAATGTCAGAAGGAAGTCAAACGATTTTGATAAGCCGGTGGAGAACCGGCGGATTCAGCGCTCAAACGCTGTTACAAAATTACTGCAAGAGCATTCCGAAATTCGACCCGGCGTCCGCATGGCGCGTTGCCGTTTTGAAAACTGCAGGGCTAACCGCCCAACTGGACAAAGAGCCATCTGTAACAGGCAATTCGGATAACAAATTTTTCCGCATGAGTCATCCGTATTTTTGGGGCGGATACATGCTCTTCGATTCAGGCGTACTGCCAATCGAATCCGAATCGCCTGACGATGGAGGAGGAATCCGGTTCAATAAGAAGAATTAGGGAGACGAGCTACTAGCTGCTAGCTTCTAGCGGTTAGCTTGGATTTTCGCAGCTCTTAGCGTTAACATTTAAAGCTGGAAGCTAAAATCACAAAGCTAGAAACTAGTAGCTAGAGGCTAGGAGCTAACAAAGCAATGAACCATGCGTTCAATATTTTTTCAAACTGAAGACGAGCTAAAATCCTGGCTGACAGAAAATGGAGAAAAACCGTTTCGCGCCAGTCAGATTTTGTCGTGGCTGAGCAAGCCGGGCGTTACAACGTTTGACGACATGAAAAATCTGCCATCGGGATTAAAGCAAAAACTGACTAATGCATTTACGTTCCGAACGGCTCAGGTCGTTCAGACGAGTCAGTCTCCCTGGGCGACAAAAGCGCTTCTCAAACTGCACGACGGCGAAACTGTCGAATGCGTCATGCTTACCGACGACAAAGAGCGGCACACCGTCTGTCTCTCAACGCAGGTCGGCTGCGCGATGGGCTGTATGTTCTGCGCCACCGGTCAAACAAAGTCCGAGTCCGGAAAATGCTTTATTCGCAATCTGGAAGCGGAAGAAATCGTCGAACAGGTTCTGATTTTTCAGGATATGCTCCAATCCAAGACGACAGCGGCGCCGGATTCAGACCGAATCAGCAACATCGTCGTCATGGGCATGGGCGAACCGGGGCTGAATCTGGAGAATCTGCTTGCGGCTTTGGACTGGCTGTCGAACCATCTGGAAATCGGAGCCAGAAAGATTACGATTTCAACCGTTGGGATTATTTCCGGAATCGAACGTCTCGCCCGATGCGGAAAGCAGTACCATCTGGCGGTTTCGCTCCACGCGCCCAACGACGAATTGAGAAATCGCATCGTTCCAACCAATTCGGGCATTGGGATTCAAAACATCTTGCACGCCGCTGACGATTTTTTTGACGTTACAGGTCGTCGAATAACATACGAATACGTTCTTTTGGGCGGGGTCAACGACTCGCCGCAATGCGCTCAGGAATTGACGCAAATACTGCACGGGCGCAATGCGCTGGTCAACCTCATTCCCTATAACGAGGTGGAAGGGCTGCCGTTCAAACGACCGTATCCTGATAAAATCGACGCCTTCGTTCGCATTTTAGAGTCCGGCGGCGTTCAAGTTCAGGTTCGCAAAGAAAAAGGCGGGCGCATTGACGCCGCCTGCGGTCAGCTGCGGCGGAAATCGGTCGCAAAAAATATTTGACGACTTGCCCCAATAATTTGCTTAGGGGCTATTGCAAAATTTGATAAATCTGACAAAATATATAAAGAGCGTTTGGACTGTTCTGTTCACGCCTAAAATTCTGGAATTTACATAATCGAAAACGTCAATATGCCTTTTGAATTTAATCCTCAACAGCCGTCAAAGCCAACTGATAAGTCGGACAAACCATCGTTTGATTTCGGAATTGAAACTCCAAAATCAAAATCCTCGGATAACACGAACAAGCCGTCGTTTGATTTTGGAACGAAAGAGTCAAAATCCAAACCAGCAGACAACAAAGCCGCTGCAACTAAAAAATCAAATATAGCCGCCAAACCCGTTTCCAAACCGACCTCGAAACCTGACGCTGCTAAAACAAGCAAGACAGGTTCAAAATCTGCTGAATCTTCGGGACGCGGCAAACGAACGCCAGCGAAAAAGAATCCTTTCCAGGATAAAAAGGTCATGATTTTCGCGGGCGTTGGGATTGCTGTTTTGCTATTGATTATTGTCGCAATCGCGTCCAATAGCGGTAAAGGAGATCCTGCTCCACAACAAACCATTCAACGACCGCGCACTCCTGAAGAAGCAAGAAGAGAAAGACTTCGCAAGCTCGAGGCAAAATACGACGCTCAATATGCGGCGGAAAAACGCGGTCCTAAAACAGAAAAGCAAAAGCTCATGTCA
This sequence comes from Thermoguttaceae bacterium, assembly GCA_045651945.1. Taxonomy (GTDB): domain Bacteria; phylum Planctomycetota; class Planctomycetia; order Pirellulales; family Thermoguttaceae; genus RUG11551. Next base: position 7,205 of record JAZRTH010000365.1, on the reverse strand, counting down.
GACGCCGAATCAAAACTTAACAGCGGCGATTATCGCGGAGCAGCCGACACATACATTAAAGTTCATCAGCTTGATCCTACAGACGGCTATCCCGTTACACAGCTGATCAGCATTTATCGGAACAATCTTCACGACCGCGCCCAGGTTGAAAAATGGGAACAGGTCAATAACGACATCGCTAAAGGAAGCCTCGACAAGCTACAGAAAAAATCCGAGGAGAAATACAACAAAACAAAGAATTAGGCGGCAAACAGCATTGATCTTTTCACCGCAAGCGCATTTCAACGCCTGACTAACGAATATGAAAATTCTTCACACCTCAGACTGGCACCTGGACTGCCGGCTCTTCGACCGACGTCGCGCAGACGAACATCAGGCGTTTTTGAACTGGCTCTGTCAGACCGTTATTGACAAGGAAATTGACGTTCTGATAGTTTCCGGGGACGTCTATGATAACAGAACGCCGACGCTGGAATCGCAGCAAATGTATAATCAGTTTCTTGCTCAACTGTATAAAGACAGATTGAGCGGGAAAAGCCGCTGCAGACATATTATTGTTACTGCCGGGAACCATGACTCCGCAACGTTTCTGGAGATTTCCAAACAGATACTGCAGTTTTTTAATATAACCGTTGTCGCCAAAGCGCCGGAACTTGTCGTCATACCGTCCGCAGAAAACGGCGATCCGGACGACATGCCAGCGGTTATCGCCGCCGTTCCATTTCTGCCAGACGTGGAACTGAGAAAGCTCGTCGATGGAAATAATGCCGCCGATCGAACGCGTCATCTGATGGATGGACTCCGGGACGTTTATCAAGATATCGCCCAACAGGCGGAAAAGAAAAAGCAGGAGCTGTTACAAAACTCGTCTTTTGTCCCGATTATTGCAACGGGGCATCTGTTTACTCAAAGGGAGTCCAGTCTGGGAGGAGCGAACGACGGCGAGCGCGACATTTACGTCGGAACTCAGAACATGTTTCCCGCCGGAGAATTCCCTGACGCATTCGATTACATCGCCCTGGGGCATCTGCACCGTCCCCAGGACATTGACGAACAAAAGCGAATTCTGTATTCCGGTTCCCCGATTCCAATCGGATTTAGCGAGGCAAATCAGAAAAAACGCGCTGTCGAAGTTCAGTGGACGGCAGACGGGCGGCGGACTGTTACATCTGTTGAAATTCCCAATTTCCAAAAGCTGGTTCAGATATCAGACAAAGAAAAATCTGTAATTGAACAGAAAGTTGCTCAACTGGTCAGCGACTGTCAGCAAAGCGAGAAAAACGTCTGGCTGGAAATTATCTATCAAGGTTCCGAAGCGCCGGGAATGTTCAACCAAAAGCTGGATAACATACTGGCAAATTCGAAGGTTGATCTTTTGGCGTTTAAATGGGACAGTTCGAGAGAAACAGGGATTTCCCGTCTGTTCAAAGGGGAAACGCTTCGGTCCCTCGACCCGGAAGACGTCTTTCAACGAACGCTCGTTTCGCAAAAAGTTCCTAAAGAAGAACGCGAAAATTTGCTTAATATGTACAAAATAATCCTGGAGCTGGTCAATGAAAATACTCAAGCTGGAATTTAAAAACCTGAACTCGCTCAAGGGCGAGTGGAGCATTGACTTCACCGACCCGGCATATACAAACGACGGGCTGTTCGCCATCGTCGGACCGACAGGCGCTGGGAAAACAACCATTCTGGACGCAATCTGTCTGTCGTTGTACGGCAAAACTCCGCGGTTGAAAAATACCATTACCAATTCTTCCAACGAGATCATGAACCGCACTTCAGCAGACTGTTACGCTCAAACGACTTTTTCCTGCTATAGCGGCGTCTTCCGTGCCCGTTTTGGTCAGCGTTTTTCTCGCAATACCCGCGACGCCAATCTTCAGGCGCCCAAAATGGAGCTGGAAAACCTCGACACAGGAGAGAAATGGTCAGGGTCGAAATCATACATATCTGATATTGTCGCAGGAAAAACCGGACTGACCTACGAGCAGTTTACCCGCGCCGTTCTTTTAGCTCAGGGACAGTTCAAACTGTTTCTGGATTCCAACGCAAACGACCGTTCAGAACTCCTCGAAACCATTACCGGAACGCAGATTTATTCCGATATTTCAATACTGGTTTATAAACGCTCCAATGACGAAAATCGCAAGCTGAAAGAATTGCAGGATGCGATGTCCAATATTGAAATTCTTACTGATCAACAGCAAAAGGATCTCGAAAACAAGCTGGAGGATTCCAACTCTCAGACGAAAAAACTCAAAGGGGAAATTGACGAGCTTAACCTGCAGCTTCAGTGGGTAAAGGACGTTAAGGATTTAAAAAAGGAATCCGAATCCATCCAGCATGACATTGACGTAAACGAGACGAAATTAAAGGAATTTGAACCGCAGCGCGAGCGGCTTGTTCAGGACAAAAAAGCAAACGCTCTCCATGAAGACTACAACGTCGTCGAACGGAATCGCCGCGATTTGGAACGTCTCGATAATCAAATCAAAACGGACGCCGAAACGATTAAAAAACTTGAGGAGGAAATAGCGTCTGCAAATTCCGCTCTTGAGACGGCAGCGGCGGCGCTTACCACGGCAAAAGAAGCGCTTGAATCTAAACAGCCGATTATCGAGAAAGTCAAAGAGCTTGATACAATCATCGCGGAAAAGAAAAGCGTCATTAAGCCGGAAGAGGATAAACTCAATCAACTTAAAATCCGTTTTGAACAAGAGCTTTATAAAGCCAGAATTTCTCCTGAAGATTTGTCTGACGACCTTACAACGGACGCGATTGAATCTCGGATTTCAGATATTCTCCATAACGTTTCCATTTCCGAAACGCGACAGGTTATTAACAAATTCAATGATCTGAAAAGGCTTTGGGAAAGACTCCTCGACGTCAAAAAGGATATTGCTGAAATCGAGTCTTCTATTGAGAAGCAGCAAAAGAATCTTGAACAGTATAAACAGAATCACGATCAGCGCAATAAAGAAAAACAGCTTCTCAATTCGCTGAAAAAAACAACGGATCAATTACAGGAATCGCTTCAGGAGAAGATCAATCAGGACGCATTAATCATTGAATATGACGTGCAGCGAAAGAAGCTTGCGGAAGGCTCGCCATGCCCTCTTTGCGGATCGCCGGATCATCCATACTGCAAAACGCTGCCTACGGCGTCGCTGACTGATAAACAGAAGCAACTGGAAGAAGCCAAAAAGCAGAATCGCGAACTTGACGAAAAACTGAAAGACGCTGAAAAAGACCTGACCCGAATCGAGACCCAAATCGCTCAGGCAGATTCGGACGTCAATGATTTGAAGGAGAAAAACTCAGATCTCCAAAAACAGTCCGACGCCATTTGCGATGAAATTGAATGTGACAAGGACATTTCTGTTAAAGAAATAGAAAACAGAATCCGGTTAATAACTCAAAAAACGCTCCGAACGCAAAACAGTCTGGAGGACGCTGAAAAACAGGACGCTCTCAAAACGTCGGTTCTGGTCAGAGGCGCTCTTAACCAGCAAATTGAAGACTTAAAGCAGAAAGAAGACGATTTGAGAAAACTGTTAAACAATCGTCGCAAACTTTTCGGAACGGACGACCCGAACAAGACGTTTCAGCTTCTGTCCAAAGCCGTTAACGATGCGGGAAATCTGCTTAATAACCATCAAGCAAACAAAGCGGCTCTGGAATCGGCGCTGACAACAACAGCGCAAAATCACTCCGCTCGTCAGGAAGAACGAAAAACCTCGTCAAAACTGTATGACGACTCTGTTACAGAATTCAAAAAGAAACTTGAAAAGGCGCAATTCGCTTCTATAGACGATTTTCATAAAGCCCTTCTGACAGAGAATCAACGGGAAGAATTCCAACAGCGTCAAAAGGAGCTGGACGAACAAAAAACGCGTCTGGACGAACGTCAAAAAGCCAACAAAGAAAAACTGAACAGGCTGGAACAACAAAAGCTCGCCGACAAATCGGAAGAGGAACTCAACGCGCTCAGCGCCAGTTTGAGAACCGCGTACGACGAGCTTCATCGTCAAATTGGCGTTATTACAGAAAAGCTGTCGTCAAACGAACAGCGCAAAAAACAGTTTTCAGAAAAACAGGCGCTGCTTGTTCAACAACAGGAAATTGCCGCTCAATGGTCAAATCTCAGCAGCTTAATCGGCAGCGAGGACGGGAAGAAATATCGAAAAATTGTTCAGAAAATGTCGTTAGAAATCCTCATTGACTATGCTAACGAACAGATGGCGACCTTGTCTTCGCGATACCAGCTCACGCTCGAGCAAAGCGTCGATGACGAATCCGAGTCAGAGGAAAAAACGAAGAAAACCAAATCCTCAACCGTTAAAGAGGAGCTGAAAATATTTTGCATCGACTACTGGCAAGGCGGCGCGGTTCGTCCTACAAACAATCTGTCCGGCGGTGAGAGTTTTTTGGTCAGTCTCGCTCTGGCGCTGGGGCTGTCGAAAATGTCAAGTCATAACCGGGCTTTGGAAACGCTCTTTCTGGACGAAGGGTTTGGATCTCTGGACGACGAAACCCTTCAAACCGCGTTGGACGCCATCAATCAATTCCAATATTCAGACAACGTCAACAAACTCGTCGGCGTTATTTCACACGTCGACGCCTTAAAAGAACGCATTGTCAATAAAATCGAAGTTGCCCGAAGCGCCGCCGGAACCAGCGCCCTTTCCGGTCCCGGAGTTACAAGGATTAGTTAGACGTTAGGCGAGCCGGGGCGCTCCATATAACAGATTATTAGCGGGTCATTGGACAAGGCGGCGTCAAGCCGCCGCACGCCCCGAAATGTCACACGCTACTTTTTATTCTTTTCTCCAACCGCCAGAATTTTTTCGATTAGCTCGTCGGTCAGTTCGTAGCCCTTTTGCTCGGTCATGCCTTCCCAAACGACGGCGCCGTATTTCGGTTCGATTAAAACCGAGTGCGGAATTCCGTACACGCCCAACGCTTTGGCGCTGCGCCGCTGGGTGTCAATGCCGATGCAATGCTGAAGCGTTTTCCCCTGCCCTGTCGTCGGGAAATTGTCGTTTTGAGCGCGATCGGTTTCCAGAATCGAAATAACGACCAAGCGGCCGTTAAACTTCTCGTTCCAGTGTTCCATAAACGGAACCGCCCGTTTGCACGCCGGGCACCACGACGCGCTGAATTCAATCAGGACGTACTTTCCATCCAGATCCGGTGGAGCTTGATTGTACCATTCCTGAACTTTAATAAACTGATTAATCCGCTGCGCTGCAGTAAGTTCTTCCGTCTGTGGCGTTTCCGGCTGAATCTCCCCGTCGTCGTTGAGAATCGGCAGAGGAATAAACTGCCAGGAATCCGCCCAAATCATGCGAGGACGAAACAGTTTCTCGTCTTTTTTATCCATAATAAAAGGTTTGACGACCTTGCCTTCTCGTTTAGACTCGTCAATCAAAGACGGCCCTTCGCCAACCATCTGCGCCGGGGCTGAAGACGCAAGTCCAATGCCAAACGTCAGAAACGCTAAAACAGCAATCGCATATTTCTTCATTTTTTTCCTCCGCAAACAGGAGAAAGAGACTAATCTGTATTACTCCAAGTTGCATTATAAAAAATCCGAAAATAAAAAGCAACAGGGACTAACCCCCAATTTTTTTTGAAAAAAGGGGAAAATTTTGGAAATTTTTGGATTTTAACGATGGAGAATTCCTTGAAAGAATAAAAAACGGACTTATAATATAGATAATGCAAAATCGGGTTAAGACGCAATGAGCGTCTTGGGAAACAGCCAACATCCTGCCTGACCGCCTGCCTAAATAATATAAAACAACTTTGATTTCCGGAGGAATGACCGTGGCAAAACAACTGGAACAATACACAGCAAAAGAACTGGGACAAATGGCAAAATTGCGTGGAATTCCTGGTTGGCATGCTATGTGCAAAAAAGCCCTGATTGAGGCTTTGAGTTCTAAACAGAATAACAAAACCAATTCTGCAGCATCGTGTAATAAAGAATCCGGCACAGAAACCAAAAAGAAAAAGACATCTTCATCCAAATCAAAATCTTCCAGTTATCATTCCAATATAGAACCAGAGCTTTCAGCTCGACAAATTGCCGCCAGCGCCAATATTTCTTTTAACGAAAACGGTCTAACAGGAAGTTCGGTTCCCGTCCCTGGCACGCCGGGCGCTCCCGGATTTACACCGCCGTCCATGCTAAGGAAAATTACCGCCAATTCCAGCGTTATGGATCTCAACTGTGAACTGGCTCAGCGTTCGGAATCCGATAAAAAGTTCAGCGAACAAATGAAAGAGGAAGAAGACAATCTGATACTAAAAGTTCGAGATGCATATTGGATTCAGGCAACGTGGCATATTCGACAAAAAACCAATGACAGAGTTCGCGGCGCTTTAGGGTCAGACTGGCATTACGCCAAACCGGCGCTTCGTCTTTTTGAAGTTCGCCCCAACGATGGTTTTAATTCCCGACGCGCTTTAAGAAATATCGAAATTTTGCTCAAGGCTGGCAACTGGTTTATAGACGTAAACGGCGTTCCAGCCAGCTATCAGATTGAACTGGGATACATTACCGAAAACGGCAAATTTTTTACGATTCTAACAAGCAACACCGTTACAACACCATCGGCAGACACAGTCAAGGGATTTGACGCAGGATTCGATTTCGACGAAGCGCTGGACGAATACGAATTAAAAATGAATTTCAAAACGCAATCGTCATCCGATGAAGAACGTCACGTTCGTCAGATGATAGACGATCAGCGCCGCAAGCTTGGCGCAGCAGCGTTTGCCAAATCGGCAAAAATTGACAGAATGTCAAATTTCGACGACAAAGGATTCCCTTTCCATCTGGACGCAAAAGCTCTTATCCATGGACGAACGCTGCCCGGCGCTCACGTTACCGTCCGAGGTTATCCGATTATTGTTGACGAAGACGGCGAATTCCTCATGCGGGTTGACCTGCCTGACAGACGTCAGATTTTCCCCGTTGTCGCGTCCAGCGGAGATGGAATTCAGCAAAGAACGATTGTCCTTTCTTTGGAACGGGTAACCCGATTCCTCGAACCGGTTTACTGCATGTTCGACGAAGAAGAATAGGAAATGGGGAATAGGAAATAGGGAATAGGGAATGGGGAATAGTTTTAACGTTCCTATTGCCTACTCCCTACTCCCTATTCCCTACTTTCTACTCCCTACTCCCTACTCCC
>JAZRTH010000364.1:0-1508 GCA_045651945.1 Thermoguttaceae bacterium | reverse complement strand
GTCGCACGCTCTGCGCGTGCGTGGATTGAAACCAAACATCTGTTGAAATTACTTTCGTAACCTTACCATCGCACGCCTTGTGCGTGCGAGGATTAAAACGCCCATTATTTCTACTGTTGTAGATAGCCCTTAGTTCCATTTTTGATATTTTACCTAAATTATCACGGTCAGCAATCGTTTTCAAAATCCTAACGGTATTGAAATGCGCGAGTTAGCCAAAAGTCGAGGGCGGCAATTCGCTCTTGACGCGTCCCCAAAAAAGCGCTATTATTTCCAAAGATTTGTTTTGCAATGGAACGGGGAAACGAAAGAACTTCATAAATTCTTCTCGCCACTCGCCACTCGCCACTCGCAACTAAAGGTATTTTACTATGTCTATAACAGCGCAATCGACGTATAGCGTTCGTCTCAACGGGGGGAAAAACGGATTGGCTCCCCGGAAAGGCGCGACGAAGTCTGTTCGAGGGCAGTTTCATATTCCCAAGTCGATGAGGGCGCTGTACATTTCCGTTTCCAACCGGACGGGGTCGTGGCTGGCGAAGGCTTTTAAGACGGAGAAAAACGTCAACGTCGATTTGCACGAGGTTTGCGGGGCGTCGGAAGGGTTGAACGCGCTGCGGCAGTCCGTTTACGACGTTGTTATTGTCTGTCATGCGCCGGGCGAGCTGGACGCGCCGGATTTCATCGCGGCGTATCGCGCTTCCGGAATTTACGCGGCGGCGCTGGTCGTTGGCGACAAGGACGACGCGGAACTCAAGTCCCGCTGCTATCAGGTCGGGGCTGACGATTACCTGTGCATCTACTCCACGACGGTTCGCAATCTGCTCTGGGCGATGGCGCGCGCGTTAAAGCGGTTCCGTCTGGAAGAGGAGAACTCTCGGTTTGTCAAAGAGAAAAAACAGCTTGTCGCCCGGGAGAAAGAGGAAGCGACGGCAATGCTTATCGAACAGCGGTCGATGGCAGAGTCGATTGACGTCTATTACGACAACCGTTCCGGTTCCCCGACTCAGATTCCGCCGCAGGCAAAACAGAATTTTCTGCAAATGTACGAGCAACTGCTTCGCTCTTACGTCGTCATGGGCGCCGGCAGCATGACAAAACATCTTTCCAGCATAGCGTCTCTTTTAGCTAAAAACGGGATTTCCGCCCGGGAGGCGATGGCAATACATCTGGAATGCGTCGGGTCCATGATCGAATCCAACGGCGGCCGCTCGTCGCGGCACGTTATGGCTCGCGCCGACGAACTGATTATGGAACTGCTGGTTCATCTGACGGAAGAGTACAGGAAGGCGAGCCGGGGTGCGTAAGCCCCCGGTAAAGTCTCACGCGGAGACGCGGAGATGCGGAGGAAGTTCGCGGAGTTTTAAAAATTTCTTTGCGTTCTTTGCGTGAGAATACGGTATTTCACCCTTCGGGCAAAGCGTAACTGCGCTCCCGTTGGTCGCTCCGTTACCGCCTTCCATTTCTTTGTGTTCTATGTGTTCTTTGTGGTAAAATTTTTCTCTGTT
>JAZRTH010000363.1:0-6685 GCA_045651945.1 Thermoguttaceae bacterium | reverse complement strand
CTCTACTGCCTGCTGCCTACTGCCTACTGCCTCCACCGCCGAGCCGGTCAACGAAATCGTCTCTCCGTTCGAGCATCTGCGAGCGGTCTGCAAGACAATTCGCGTTGGAGACGTCGAGAGCAAAGGGTATCGCGTTTTGCTGGATTCCAATAATGGCTCCGGTTCCCGGCTGGGGCGAAAACTGCTGGAGTCGCTGGGATGCGAAGTCGTCGTGCTGGGCGACAAGCTCAACGGCGAGTTTCTTCATACGCCTGAACCGATTGCAGAGAATCTGCAGCAAGTCGGCGCGGAAGTCGTTAAGAACAAGTGCGATATTGGGTTCTGTCAGGATCCCGACGCTGACCGTTTGGCGATTATCGACGCTGACGGGCGATACATCGGAGAAGAGTATACGGTTCCGTTCTGCGTTCAATACGCTTTGAAAAAACGGCATGGGAACGTTGTAATCAACTGCGCTACAAGCCAAATGACCGAGGACGTTTGCTCTCAAAACGGGCGAATCTGTTTGAGAAGCGCTGTCGGGGAGGCGAACGTGGTCGATTTGATGATCTCGTCAAAAGCGGTTTACGGCGGCGAGGGCAACGGCGGCCCGATTGACCCGGAAGTCGGATACGTTCGAGACAGCTTCGTTGGCATGGCTCAGGTTTTGGCTCTCATGGCAAGAGAAAACAAGTCTGTCGCCCAACTGGTTGAGGAAATCAAGCCGTATTCTATCGTGAAAACCAAGCTCCCGTTCCCAACCGAACGGCTTCCGGAACTGTACGAAATGGTTCGAGAACGGTTCCCCCAGGCGACTGTCGAGACAAACGACGGCTTGCGGTTGTCGTGGAAGGGGTCGTGGCTTTTGGTTCGTCCAAGCAATACAGAACCCGTTATCCGAGCCATTGCTGAGGCGCCAGATTCGACTCAATCAGAGCATTTATGCGCTCTTGTTAAAGAAATTACCGAAAAATTTGAATAAATCAAAACAAAAACAGGGTATCCGCCCTTGTAAAAAAACAGGTTTTGATATATATTAGAAAAAATTTAATTAGTAATAAGGCAGTAGGCAGTAGGCAGTAGGCAGTAGGCAGTAGTTTTTTTTAACTCTTGCCTAATGCCTCTTGCCTCTTGCCTTATCAATCCTTCACCCCCTTTTTTTCACTCCCTAATAATGGCAAGTCCTTTTAAGTTTTTCCGTAAACATCAAACTGAATTGCTGGTTGTCATTGGTCTGTTGACGATGGTAGCCTTTATTATTCTTCCCAGCGTTCTGCAGCAGCTGGAAGTTGTCGGTCGCGCCCGTACGACGTCCAACGTTGTAGAAACCCAAAAATACGGCGCGTTGTCAACGTTGGACGTTCAGCGCCTGAAGGAGCGTCAGCACGTTCTCATGGCGTTCTTTAATCGACTTGTTCAGGCGTATCAGCTCAAACTGAACGAGATGTATCAAAACCGCGATCCTGATAAGATGACGGAACTTTACAAAACCTATATGAGCAGCATGAAAGCTCAGCAGCTGGCAGCTCAGGTTGGCGACAGTTCCGATCAGACAGTCGTTCTGATGTGGCTGTTGGAAAACAAAGCTCGTGAAATGGGCATTTCCATTAACGATTCTTACATCAGCGCTTTTCTTTCCGAAAGTACAGAAGGTCTGGACGACAAAGTTGTCAATCAGCTGGTATGCGGCGGCGAAACGCAACAGAACAGTTCTGCTGAAGACGCGCTTTTCAACGCTCTGAACGGATATCTTCTTCGAGAAAAACTGATTGAAGTTCTGGGCGCTTCCTGGGGCGTAAGCACGACAGGAGAACGTCTGGACAGCTTCTGCCGTATGAATCAAAGAGCCAACGCCGAATTCTTCCCTGTCAAGGTTGAAGATTTTGTAGAGAAAGTCAGCGAACCGTCTGAGGCGGAAGTTAAAACCTTCTTTGAACAGTATAAAGATAAAGACGCTGTAATCACTTCGAGCGAACCGGGATTGCGTCAGCCGCAAAAGATCGCGTTGGAATACTGCTTCGGCTCTTACGCCAAATTCATGGACGCTGCCGCTATTACTGACGAAGACGTTCAAAAAAATTACGACGAAAATAAAGAAAATTACGTTATCGAAAAAGACGAAAAACAGGAAAACAAGCTGGGCGAACTGCCGAACATCGGTTTGACAGATCCCAATGGCAAACAGTATCGTCCATTGGACGACACCCTCAAGGAAGAAATTCGTCAAAGTCTGGCTCGCGTTGCGGCAATGGAAAAGCTTCGAAACGCTGTCGGCGTCATTCAAAAAGCAATGAACGATTACAGCGTTGCTAAAGATATGTACGAGATGAAAGCGGAAAAAGACAAGAACGCCGCTCAACCAGACAAATTGGATTTGGCTGCTTTGGCTAAAGATAACAAACTGGATTTTGCCAGCACAGGATTAATGACGTATCAGACTTTCGCTGAAACGCCGTTAAAAGATCTTCGTCTGGAAGACGTTACCGCTACAGTAGATGCTGGCAGCGAATTCTTTGGTAAAACTCCGCTGCTTCAAAGCAAGGTGTTCTCTAATCCTGAAGGCGAGCTGTTTGTTGTCTGGAAGACTGAAGACGTTGCCGAACATACGCCATCACTTGACGAAGAAGGCGTTAAACAACAAGCGATTGACCAGATTAAATTCCGTGAAGCCCGCAAGTTGGCTGAAGCGGAAGCTAAAACGTTGGCAGATAAAGCTATTAAAGAGCAGCTCCCGCTCAAATCCTGCCTTGGCGACGCCGCGTTTGTTCCTCCGCAGTTTACCTGGATGACTTTCGGTCCTGTTATCAATCCGAACATGCAGCGACGCATTTACCTGTCTCCTATTGAAAGCGTTCAGGATGTCGGATTTGATTTCATGTCTGCTTTGTTCCAGATGAAAGCCGGAGAAATCAAGTCGGTTGTGAACTCTTCAGAATCCATTTTCTATGTTGTTCGTATGATTGAACTGACCCCGATTGATCAACTTTACGCTCGTTTTTGCGTTACTCCAGAATACGAATACGCTCAGGCTCGCACTCCTGACAGTCAATATTTCTATAGCGATTTGAGAGAAAAGCTTGAAAAAGATTCTGGTCTGAAATGGATTGTTCAACCTAACGCAAATCCTGAAATCGAATAATTATTGATAACGTTTATCAATTGACAATAAGCGAAACGCGTTTTGGCGCGTTTCTCTTTTTTTATTGGTAGACAATTTATTTAAATCGGAGTTGTATTATTTCTTGTTTTTGATTATAATAATGAATGTTGGAAACCACATTACAAATGGTTATTTTTTTCTTCAGTCCTTTCTTGCAAAGAATTATTTACAAAGGAAATCAATCATGAAAAAAACGATTGCAATTTTGGTTTTGAGCGTTTTGTGCTCAGCTGCTTTGGCTGACGACGCTGTTGTTACACCTCCGGAAGGATTTACCGCGTTGTTTAACGGCAAGGACCTGACGGGCTGGCACGGCGCTGGTCAAACGTTTGATCCTGCTAAACTGGCGGCGATGTCTCAGGAAGACCGCGCCAAATGGCAGGAAAAAGAAGACGCCAGCTTCAAGGCAAACTGGCGCGTTGAAAACGGCGAACTGGTCAACGACGGCCGCGGTTCCTACGCTGGTACGATCAAACAGTACGGCGACTTCGAATTGCTCATTGAATACAAAACCGTTGCCAAAGCTGACAGCGGCATTTATCTGCGCGGCACGCCCCAGGTTCAGATTTGGGACTACACCAAAGAAGGCGGAAAATGGGGAATTGGCGCTGACAAAGGCTCTGGAGGTCTGTGGAACAACAAAAAGCACGCCGCTGATCCGTTGGTTTTGGCTGACAAACCATTCGGCGAATGGAATCAGCTCCGCATTATCATTAAGGGCGACGTTGTCAACGTTTGGTTGAACGGACAGCAGGTTGTAAAAGACACCGTCATGGAAAACTACTACCATCGCGACCAACCGCTTCCGGCTGTCGGCGACATTCAGCTTCAGACCCACGGCGGTCAGATTCGCTGGAGAAACATTTTCATCAAGGAACTCTAAACAGTTCCAAAGCAGGGAGCGGCTTTAACCGAGCTTTTACCCTGACGTTTCCTTCAGAGGGATAATTAAATAAGGATTAGCGGTCAGCTGAGAAGCGTTTCTTTCTGACCGCCGATTGCTTAAAACTTCCCATATTTCCTAAGTTAACAATTAGCAGAAATAGTTTTTGAGAAAAAACAGTTAAAAAGTAAATTGTCGTTATTTTATATTTTTACAACTTTTTTTAGTCAACAGCCTTTGTTATCAGGCTTAGAGGTCCCGAATAATCAATAAAGTCGGTAAATTTAGTAATTATTGATTATTTCTAATTGATTTTGTTAAAAAAATAGAAAAATTTTCTAAAGAAAGGTTTATAAGTTGGAACTTTTCCGATTATAATAGTTCTAATAACATACAGAGAAGCATAGTTTTAAACTATTTTCAAGAAAATCTCCACAAAATTCAAAACAGGAGCTATACTATGCTGTATGAAGTAGTATAAGATTAAAAGTCTAAATATATATAGACTAACAACAGGGCAAACACTTCATCCGACAGGCTTATCGACTGTCAACCATTCGTAACGTACATTAATCCCGCGTCTTACGACGCAAAACACTCATTTTTGTAAAGGAGTTACTCCATGAACCTTTGGAGCTCATTACGTTCGTTATTTAGCGTTGCCGCCAACAATTCGACTTCCTCTCGCAAGGGCAAAAAAGCTCTTGAACTTTCACCTCGCAAACATCTTATTGAACAGTGCGAAGACCGCGTTCTTTTGAGCGTGTCGCCGACAAGTCTGGACGACGTCTATGGTTCAGAAGCCATCCGTCAGGCGATTATCACTGCGTCCAATCTGGACAGATACGATTCGGTGGATATGTCCAACGTAACCAAGTGGGTCGTTGGCGTAACCAATCGAACCGACATCTCAGCCATGGCAGGCAAGTACGGCGCCACCAACCTGGGCGAGACGATTCACAACAACAGCTACGTTTGGGAATTCTCCACCAACACGGCGTGGGAAACGGCGGCTAACTACCTGCAAGGCGCAACGGGCGTTGATTACTTCTACCCGTTGGTTCCGCTTTCCATCAAGACGATGGCGATTGACGACCCGCTGTTCCAGTATCAGTGGGGCTTGGACGACTTCAGCGTCGGCAACGCGGGCATCAACGTCGAGGGCGCCTGGCAGTACGCGACCGGGGCTGGCGTTTCGATTGCCGTTGTTGACACTGGAACGGAGTACTCTCACGAAGATCTGTATGGGAATTACAGCTCCGCGATTTCCTACGACTTTATCGACAAGGATACTAATCCGGAACCGGAAGACGAGTATGAAAATCACGGTACGGCGGTTTCCGGCATTATTGCTGCCGATAATAACGGTTTGGGCGTCGTTGGCGTTGCGTACGATTCTACGTTTGGAAGCATCAGAATTGTTGGCGGCGACACTGATGCAAACGATTATGCCAACGCTTTGACTTACGCTCTGGACACGGTTGACATTTACAACAACTCTTGGGGGGCCACTCTTTATGAGTATGGTACAACGTATTATTCGCATGTAGCCATGGACCCATTGGAGCTGGCGGCTATCGAAATGGGCGTTACTGAAGGTCGTGACGGCAAAGGCGCTATTTACATCTTCGCCGCTGGCAACGAGGGCGAGGGCAATATTGACGTCAACATGATGGGATACACCAATTCCCGATACGTCATTACCGTTGGCGCCGTCAATCAGGACGGTACAAAGTGCGAGTATTCCAACACTGGCGCGTCGCTGTTGGTTGTCGCCCCGTCTGGCGGAGACACAACTTACGATGACGACGATGTTCTGACCGACGCTACTATCGGAACGACCACGACAGACCGCACAGGCGAAGACGGATATAATAATTATGATTCGGACGAAGAACTCGCGGCTCTCATTCCAGACTATGACGACCTCAACTACACCAATACGTTTAACGGCACGTCTGCGGCAACTCCGGTTGTTTCCGGCGTTGTTGCTTTGATGCTCGAAGCCAATCCCAGCCTGACCTGGCGCGACGTTCAGCAGATTCTGGTTGAAACGTCCGTTCAGGTAGACGCTTCCAACGAAGACTGGACGACCAACGGCGCGGGCTACAACATCAGCTACAATTACGGCTTTGGTCTTGTCAACGCCAAGGCGGCTGTTGAAAAGGCTTTGAACTGGGAAAACCTTCCTGAAGAACTTCACACGACCGCTTACTCTATTGATACGCCTGTTACAATTGGCAAGCAGATCAGTTCAACCATTTCCGTTACCGACAAGACCATCAGCTCTTTGGAAACGGTTGAAGTTACAGTCAACATCACTCACCCGGAAGAAGGCGATTTGCTCATCGAATTGATTTCGCCAGACGGCACGGTTTCTGTGTTGGCTCAAGACAGATTTGTTTATTTCCCTGACGGCGGATATGACAACTACACGTTCTCAACCAAACGTTGCTGGGGCGAACAGGCTCTTGGCGATTGGACTCTGAGAATTACTGATAAAGGTTATTTGGGAACAGGCGTATTAAACGACTGGTCGATTAACCTGTACGGCAATCAGGGCGACATCGCACACGTTGGGCCGGACGTTGTTTCCGTGTTCCCGGACGCCGGCGAATCCCTTCTCAATTCTCCGACTCTGGATTACGCTCCAAACCAGCTTA
>JAZRTH010000362.1:0-4083 GCA_045651945.1 Thermoguttaceae bacterium | reverse complement strand
TCTTGTTCAATCAACAGCGTCGCGCCTTCACTGAGAATGTAATTCCCTCCGAAAACCGCTTCGCCAACAGAATTGCCGGGAGAGAAAACGGCTTCGGCGTCAACCGTAATTCCGCCTGTCATGTATCCTTTGATATCCATTCGTCCAGACGAGACGACCATGCTTTGAGCGTCTACTTGTCCTTCGGCGCCGGTGTAGATTTGCAGCGTACCATCGCCGGTCTTTTCGATTGAGCTGGCGGAAATAGATCCGATAAACTTGGTCATTTCGCTATTGCTCAGCGTCAACGCCTTACCGGTTGAGTCCAACATAACAGCAACGGCAATTTGACCGTTGGTGTCTAAACTTCCGCCGGAAAGATTGTACAGCTTTCCGCCTTCAGACAGCTTGAGCGTACCGGCGGAAACCGTTGTCGCGCCGGTATACGCCGGAGCTTGCAACAGCGTCAGCGTTCCCGTTCCGAGCTTGGTCAATCCGCCCTGATCGTCGTTTTCTCCCGTTCCCTGTTCGAGCTTGGCGCCAACGGTAACGTTATATCCTTGAGTGTCGATAATCGCGCCGCCTTGTTTGATGTAATACTTCATACTTCCGGCGACGGGGAAGAAATCGGCGTTGTTATTGGCAACCGCCTGAAGAGTCCCGCCATTGAAATTAAACGAGCTGGCTGCGTTGGGAACGTTGTGTCTGATTCCATACAAGGCAATCGTTCCACCGTTGAGATTAACCGTGTTTTTATTATAACCGAACCATAAAACGCCGCATGACGGGTCAGTTTCGGTTGTATACGAACCCGGAACGCCAAGGGTAAGCGAGCCTCCGTTAATATTGAGAGTTCCCTCAATGGCGTTAGCATTGGCTCCCATAAGAATTCGACCGTCAACCTGCATTGATCCGCCGTTGATGGTTAAAACGCCTTTTCCATTTCCGTTGGTTCCCAGCTGAATGCTGCCTTTATAATCGTGATCAGTTGTGTTGCGGACGGTTATATTTCCAGAATTGATAATAAGGGTTCCGGTAGATCCGTTTCCAATCATAACGGAATTGCCATATCCATTGGCATCCATATTAACAACGCCGTTTTCGCCAGCGTCAATAACGGCTGCAGCGCCGCTGCCAATGATAAGTCGAGAATTAAACCTGGAACCTGTAATGTTAAGAGTTCCGCCGGACACGGTTGTCGTACCGGTATACGTATTGGCGCCGGAGATCGTCATTGTTCCAGCTCCTGATTTGGTTAAGGAACCAGTTACGTCGGTTCCATTGCCATTGGTTAGGCTATCAGAGATTAAGAAGTCTGTCGAATCGTCTTGAGTAACGTTTGAAACGTTGAAATTTGCGCCGTTAGGAATAACGCTGTTGTATTGACCGGCAGTTCCAATGCTGATAGTAGAAATCTGGTCGGCGTTGAGTTTTGAATCGGCTGTAACGTTAACCGTCCCAACAAGCTGGTAAGAAGTCCATTTATAATGTCCATTGTTATCGACTATTTTACCGCCGTTTTTGAGCGTTACAGTATTAAACGTGCTAAAACTGCCGTTTTCGTTGGAAATAGTTCCTCCGTTTACAACGATTTGGATTGACGATCTAATGCCTGCCGCTCCCAATACATCGTGACTGGCAAACGTAAGCGTTGCGCCGTTATTGATTGTAATGGTTTTTGAAGCGTCGTATTTTCCCAAAGCGCCGGTTCCGCTGGCTTTTAACGTACCTTCATTAATTGTAACGTTTCCAGTAAAAGGAGTGTTCGTATAAGATGGACGACTCAAAACAAGCGTACCGGTTCCATTTTTAATAAGCGAACCGGAATGATTAACTTGAATTGCAATGGTTGTATTATGGCTACCGTCAACGGTCAAGTTATAACCATTAAGATTAATCGTGTTATTCTTTAAGATATTGACGTCTCCGTTTGCAGCATTGATTGTAATATTGGCATGCAGCTCGTGCCCGAGATTAATCGTTTGAGCAAATGAACTGTTGTTGACGATGTCGCCCGTTTGCCTGATCCAGTTATTATTGTCTTTTATAGTAATTGTATAGGAACCGGTTGCCGCTTGAGTAAAAGTGATGCCAGAATTGTAAATACCATAGTCTAAATCGTTTGACAATGTGTAGCCAGACGACCCGACCGCGCCGAACTCCCACGCGTCTTCGCCGGCAGGCGCTTCGCCGCCAGACCAGTTCGCAGCCGTTGACAATTTCGCGTCGGTATTGCCAACCCAGGTAACCGTATCAGCAAAGATGTTTGTGGATAACAAAACCGATACAACAAACGATATAACAGCCAGCCGACCGCTGGTTAAGCGGTCGCGGAAAATCGAGCAGGATTGAAAACGAACCATGTTAGATCCAAATTAAATGGGAAAAATGGTCAGGATTGGGAACGCTCTTGCGGCGACACGTCTCGCGCGAAAGAGAACGTCTATAATATATTATTATATATTGTAATCTCTAATTTGGAATTTTCAAGCAGAATTTTAGAAAATTTTCGAGAAAATTCTGGTAAAATAGGTAAGATGTTATTGGAATACGCAATAGATAAATATGGGCTTCGGCGGACAGGATGTCCGCGATCCAGCGGGGCGGAGAGGCTATTCTGCGAAAATGATTTTTGGAGGCTTTTGCCGCAAGCGACCGCTTGAGATGAGCGCTTGCGTAATTGCCAATTGCTCATTGCTAATTGATAATTCCATTAACTCCTAACTCAATAAACCTCTTTCAACACAATTACCAAATTTATCTTTCGCCCCCCCTCCATATTATTTTAAAAAATGTTATAATCTTTTATATTAAGTTTGACGATAGATATAGATAAATTTCTATCGATACAAATTTAGCGGTACTTCCCCGCGCGGCGGACGAAGGTTGTTGACCGTGAAAACCGATGCCTTTAACCTTTAAGGAGTTAAACAGATGGCAAAAATCGTAATTTTGGACACATTGTCCCAGGACGGCTTGGATTTGTTGAAAAACGCTGGAATCGAATACGAGGTTCGCACGGGTTTGGCGGGCGAAGAGCTTAAAAAGACGCTCACCGAATTCGACGGCGCCATCTGTCGTTCCGGAGTAAAAATTACGGCTGACGTTCTGGAAGGCAACACGCGTCTTCGCGCTATCGCTCGCGCGGGCGTTGGAACGGACAACATCGACAAGGCGATGGCAACCCGCTTGGGAATCATTGTCATGAACACGCCCAGCGGAAACACGCTCTCTACAGCGGAACAGACTCTGGCGCTCATGTTCGCTCTGGTTCGTCATACCGCCCCGGCTTATCAAAGCCTGATTGAAGGCCGCTGGGACAAAAAACTCTTTACCGGAACTCAGCTGGCTGGCAAGACACTCGGCATTATCGGTCTGGGACGCATTGGTCAGGCGATCGCCAAACGCGCTCTGGCAATGGAAATGAAGGTTATCGGATTCGACCCCTTCATGACCGAAGCGAAAGCCAAGGAACTGGGAATTACGCTCTACGCGAACTACAAAGACATGCTTCCGTACTGCGATCTGCTTACCGTTCACACCCCGCTTACCGACGCCACCCGCGGCATGATTTCCGATGCTGAAATCGCCATGCTGCCCAAGGGAGCGCGTTTGATCAACTGCGCTCGCGGCGGCATTTACGACGAAGCCGCTCTGGTTCGCGGTCTTGAAAGCGGTCAGCTCGGCGGCGTCGCACTGGACGTTTACCCGTCTGAACCCTGCAAGCAAAATCCGCTTTTCGGTATGAAAAACGTTGTCTGCACGCCTCACTTGGGCGCGTCGACCGAAGAAGCTCAGCTCAGCGTTGCGGTCGAAGCGGCTCAGCTGATGGTCGATTTCTTCAAGACCGGCGCGATTCGTTCCGCCGTCAATACCAGCCCGCTGGATCCGAAAACGCTCGAAGAACTTCGCGGATACCTCAACGTTGCGTGGAGAATGGGCTTGTTCCTCGGACAGATGGGCACGTCAGCTCCGGTTTGCCTCAAGCTGACGTACAAAGGCGAAGTCGCCAAAAAGAACACCGGTCTGCTGACAAGCGCGTTCGCCGCTGGCTACATGGAAAAAGCGTCTGACGTCGGAGCGAACATCGTCAACGCCGACATT
>JAZRTH010000361.1:0-1080 GCA_045651945.1 Thermoguttaceae bacterium | reverse complement strand
AAAATTCATAGTTCTGTAAAAACTCGACAATAATATTAAATTGCTCAGTCGTCATCGGAGAAATAGTCCCATTTATCTACAGTTGTTAATTCTTCAGCGTCTCTTTCAAGCTGTCTTTCTTCTCTTTCGCGTTCTCTTTCTTCCTCTCTCCACCGTTTTAATTCATCCCGACGCTTAAAATAATTCTCTTTTCGTCTCTGTTCTCTCGCGAGTTCCTCGCACTGATCCAAATAGGGAAAAAGATAAAACTCCAACACTAAATAAATAGCAACCATAATTTGGATATTCCAATAATTTTCTTCAATCATAGGCTTTAAAGCCTGAGTAAAATCTATTTGGAATTCTACAGGAGTTTTTACCTTTAAAGTCTCATCCGGTTCTTCAGCGGCAAGAACAGGACGGCAAAAGAGCGTTAAAAGGATAAATATAATTTTTATAAACATATCACAAAAAAGGACGGGGACAAAGACCCCGCCCAGGGCGCGAAAAGGGCGAAAAGGAATTATCGACCAGTGGAGCGAATCTTGCGCCAAACGAACTGAACAACCCAGACGCCAGCGACAAGACCCAAAATTCCGACAATAGCCGGGGCGACCAGTCCAGCGAGGGACGAAATCAAGCTTGTAAAGCTAATTCCCGACAACGCCTCCGGAATTTCTACAGACGTTTCGGACGCTCCTTCAGCAAACGCCGCAGCGCTAACCGCACACAACGGCAAAGCAAGCAGAAAATTTTTAATCTTGTTCATAATGCGTTAAACTTTTAAAAAAACCTATCGTGAAGCGTGCATACGTACCCAGCATGTAAGCCACCACGAAACCAACCATAATTAAAGATATAACAGTAACTGCATGCATAGTTAAACCTCTACAAAAATTATCGACACGAAATGCCCCTACTTTAGTTTTTTCAAAAAAAGGTTATAATACCTGTACAATTATTGAAAGGAGATACAATGTTAAACTACCTAATCGCCCAAACAACTAAAACAGAAATTACAATTCCTCAGCCGTTACAAGACGCCATGCATCAATTGACAATGTGGATATTTATAGGAATAATCGTAATTCCTATTCTTAT